>JALYXN010000180.1 GCA_030947085.1 Pseudomonadota bacterium
AGCTCCGTACCTTGTCCGGCGTCAGCGCCATCACGTTTTGCGGGGTGGCGTAACGCAGTTGCGGATCGTTCGCCGGCAGCAAGGCCTGGTCCAGGCCGATCTCGGTGAGGAAATCAGGCGACTGCAATTGGCCGGCCACGATGCCGACCAGCTGGTGCTGCACGACCGCGAAGGCTTGCGCCGGCAGTGCCGGGTGCAGTTCGTTGTCGGCCAACAGTTTAAGACCCTCGGCAAAATGTTCCGACGGTACCGACAGCGAGAAGCTGGACCCGGCGCTCTCTTTCGCGCTGATCCGATCCAGCGACTGCTGCAACCGCAGGCGGTTCAAGCCGGTGGTGCCAAATGGAAACAGCCCGCCGAGTACCTCGGCCACGCCCTCCTCGCCCTTGCCGGCCTGCAGATCCTGGTTGGTCTTGATCTTGCCGAATAGTTCTACCGTGTCGCTGATCGACTCCGGCTGCACGATCAGGCGCAGGCCATTGGACAAGATGGTCGATACCGGCTTGAGCGTGGAACGCGGCACGGACAGCCTGGCGAATGCCTTCGCTGCCCAAGCCGGCAAGGCCACCGGCTTGTCTGGACTGGAGGTGAAGCTTTCGGCGCCACCGAAGCCTTTGCCAGCGATCGGATTGCCCGAGCTTTGCGGGGTGAGGATGGCGGTGACGGCCTGCGTCGGATTGAACGTGGCTTTCGCCAGCGCATCGACCGCGGCCGGGGTGACCGCCTCGATCGCCTGTTTCATCGCATCAGGCGATTCCAGCCCCTGGAACGCCAGCGCACTGGACCAGGCATTGGCCAGACCGTCGACCGAGTTCTTCTTGAATTCCAGCTCGGCGACTGCCTGGCGTTTGGCTGCATCGATCAGTGCCGGATCGATGCCCTTGCTGGCCGCCGCGGCCAGAATCGCACGCATCCTGGCCAGCATTGCCTGCGGGTCGCCGCCCTTGGGGAAAATGCCCACCGCCATCCCGAAACCGGCTTGCGGCATCAGGTTGGAGCCAAAGGTACCGAACAGCGCGGTACCGTCCATGCCCATGCCAAACAGCGACGCCCGCTGCGACGCCAGCGCGCTGCCCAGCACCATGGCGGTGGCGTAATCCGTCGACTGCGTACCGGGCATGCGATAGCCGAGGTAAACCGAGCCATACGGGCTGTCGGTGGGCGCGGTGATCGTCTTCGCCTGCACCGGCTTGAACGCGAACGTTGGCCGCGCCGGCAAGGTCTTGCGCGCGATACCGCCAAACTCCGCCTTCACCGTCGCCAGCGTGGTCGCCGGATCGATATCACCGGCTATCACCAGGATCGCGTTGTTTGGTGCATACCAGCGGTCGTGAAACTGCTTCAACATCGGCGCCGTGGTCTTTTCAAACGACTGCTGCGTGCCCAGCGGCGTGTGCGCGTACGGTGTGCCGTCGAACAACTGCGCCTGCAACTGCTCGTAGAACTTGTACGAAGGGTCGGACAGGTCACGCGATACCTCCTGCTCGATCGCACCGCGCTCCTTCGCCCAGGCCGCCGCGTCCATGTCCACCCCGCGCATGCGCAGGCTCTGCACATGCAACGCCACGTCCAGGTCCTGCGACGGTGCCACGAAGTAGTACTGGGTCACGCCTTGGGTCGTGTCGGCGTTGAAGGCACCGCCCATGTTCGCCGCAATCGCCGCCAGCTGATCCTTGCTCAATCCCGGGCTGCCGCGAAACATCATGTGCTCCACCGCATGCGCCGTCCCCGGAAAACCCGCAGGCACCTCGTCCGAACCCGCAAGATAATTCATCTCGGTGGTGACCACCGGCGCCAGCGCATCGCGCACGATCACCACCCGCAGGCCGTTGTCCAGCGTGGCGCGGGTGACATCGGCGTTCTGGCCCGAAGCCATCGCTGCGGTGGCTGCCAACGCCAGGGAAATTACAGCAGCCAATTGGCGAACTCGTTTATTCATCGACAGGTCCTTTTCCAGCAAGAATAGTGAGCGCGTCCTCTGCGCCCGTAGGTGAAACTTTCGACCACCCCGCAGGGCGCCAGACAGCTCTTCAAATCGGCATGAACGGATGCGGCCGGCGCTGAAGCCCTCGCCAGCCGCGACGGCCAACCCGGCAAAGCAACGAACGAGCAGCAGTCACGAGACACCCAGCGCCGCGCGTGCCTAGGTCACGAGCCCTCGGACCAGTCGTCCCACAACAGCGGCAACAGCAGGATCAGGCTGACCGGGAATAGATCGCAACCATCAGCAAACTCCCGCCAAGAATGGACAACGGGTAGCCACTAAAAATTCCTGACACCATCGCGCACCGAAACCCCAGCCAACCCAGATCACTGCAAATAAACTCGCGCCTGAAGCGGATGCACGCTATCCAAACACGGATTACGCCGAGCTACCCGCCGCCGATCTGGTTCAAACGACAATCGCACGTCTTTATTTTTCAAGTGGTATCGGGTCAAGGGATTGATCAACCTCACGCCTCGCCATGAGGATCACGGACAAACACCCGTCCTGATAGCTTGCGACTATCAAAAACATCGGAAGGATTCATTTCACAGCCGGACACCGACTCGCTACTGTTGTGTCATTGCACACTACTTATCGCAGAAGGGAACACTACATGGCTATTTCCATCGGCATCGACAAAAAGGACCGCGAGGCAGTCGCCAAGCAACTGTCCAAGCTTCTGGCCGACACGTACTCGCTCTATCTGAAGACGCACAGCTTCCACTGGAATATCACTGGGCCGCAGTTCAACAGCCTGCATCTGATGTTCGAAACCCAGTACAACGCGCTGTGGCTGGCCGCCGACGAAGTCGCCGAACGCATTCGCACACTAGACGTATTCTCGCCGGGCTCCTACAGCCAGTTCGGCAAGCTCACCCAGATCAAGGAAGAAACCGGGGTGCCGGAATGGAAGGAGATGGTGACCCAGCTGGTCGAGGGGCACGAAATCGCTTCGCATACGGCCCGCCAGACGATCAAGGCCGCCGATGCTGCGGGCGACGAGGGGACGGCTGATATGGTCACCGGCCGCTTGAAGGAGCACGAGAAAACCGCATGGATGCTGCGCTCGCTGTTGCGCTGAGTCAGCCGGCGTAGTGAGCGTCTGGCCGTCGACCCCGTCATGGAACTGCCTGGCAGCCTTGCCTGGCCGCAGCACCAGTAGCTGATCCTCGCTGAGATAACCGTAGTTGTCGCCGTATGGCATGATCGCCCGGCTCGGGTAACGACCGGTCAGATCGGCCCCGAGCATGGGATTCACATTGTTGATGCCAATCAGCGACAACAGGGTCGGTGCCAGATCGAGCTGACTGACGATGTGCTCGTCGCGCTGCATCGGCACGCCAGCACCGAGAATCACGGCCGGAATATGGAAGTGCGTCACCGGCACCAGGCTGACGCCGAACACGCGCGCATCGTGGTCGGCCACGATCAGGAACACCGTGTGCTTCCAGTAAGGAGACTTCTTCGCCCGCGCGAAGAACTTGCCGATCGACCAGGCCGCATAGCGCACCGTGTTCTGCACACTGGCTGCCGGATCGGTGGCCTTGATGCGCCCGGACGGATACTCCCACGGCGTGTGGTTGGACACGCTGAAGGCCAGCGTGAATTGTCGCTTGTTGCCGTCCTGCATCAGCCGATGATGCAACTCGTTGAACATGTCCTCGTCCGCCGCGTCCCACGAGGCGACAAAACCTGGGCTTCACCTCGAACGTCGGCTGATCGATCACTTCGTCGAAACCGTTGCCAAGAAAGAATGACTTCATGTTGTCGAAGTGCGCTTCGCCGCCGTAGATGAAACGCGAGTGCTAGCCGCACTCGCGAAGCAGACCGGCGATGGTGAAGAAACCATGCTGGCTACGTGGCAGCTTCAGTACCGCCTCGGCCGGTGTCGACAGGACCCCGGGTGGTGACCGCCTCCCGCCCGCGCACCGAGCGGGTGCCAGTGGCATAGGCGCGGATCAGCAACTAGCCGTGCTTCCAACGCATCGAACTGCGGCGAAAGTCCCTGCCCGCCGGGCGTGCCGATGTACTGCGCGCAGAGGCTTTCCGCCACGATGATCACCAGATTCAACGGCTGTGCCAGCGACGCACTGGCATGCTGGATATGCAGGCTTGGAAACGTCGGATCGAGCGTCGGCCCTTCGAGTCCGCCCGACTTGCGCACGATCGCGTGCATCTCAGGCTCAGGCATCGGCCCGTAAACCTTGCTGGCCGAATACTCGTTGCTCATGCCGCGGATCGCATTGAGCACGCTGTAGAATGAATTCTGCGGCAGCGTATTGATCATGCTGTCGTCACTGAAGGCAACCATCGACGCAGTCAGCGGACGGTGGTCGAGCGTACCGCGCGCCAGCAAAACAGCACCGCAAGCGACACCACCGTCACCACCGCACGCAGCCACAGGCGCATCTTCCGGTCGACCAGACCGGTCTTCAGCAGACGAAACCGAGTCAGCCCAGTGGCAGCAGCCCGATCAAGGCTCCAGCACGACGCCCGGCAAGTGCCTCATGACGCTACTTGATCACACCCCGCATCAGCAGCTGCCTGACGCAAGCAGTGACAACTGATGCTCTGAGGCGTCGATCTGGGACTTCGCTCGTGTTGATTATTTGAGGCACGCCGGTCTTCTCCAGCCCGCGAGCGGTGGCGATTTATTGGCCGTTGGCGTTGTATTGGGTAAGCTCCGCAGGCTGTACCGCCTGTTGCGCAGGCTTCCGCCGGGAATTTTTTTGAGCGCCACCGCAGCAAACAACGACAGTCGGTATCCACT
>JALYXN010000519.1 GCA_030947085.1 Pseudomonadota bacterium
GCCGTTGTGAATCCACGGTGCCGGTGCCGTCGTTATCGGTATCCATGCCGTGGTCGGCGCCCGGTGGTTTGCCAGCGATCATGACGCGAAACGGATCGGCTCGCCGTCGACGCCCGGGTCCAGCACCAGGTGCAGATCGCGGGTTTTTCTCGAATGCGAACTCCGGTCGCGTGCGCATAAATGGCCGGTCGGAGCGGGCAAACACGAACGGAAGCACCGGCAGGATGCAGGGACCGAGAATGGTGAGGGCGCCGCCGAGGTAGGCGAGGATCAGTACCAGCATCAAGTGTTATCCGTGGGGGTTTTGCTGTTTATTCGCGCCAGAACCGGCTGAGGTTACCTCGCATGTACGACGTAACCCGCGTGGAAGATGCAACGAAGATCCTGCAAGCGCTTCGTTTCGGACCCTGCATGTCGCAGCACTTGACCGTTACCGCCTGCATGGGTCTAGATAGTGGAGTTTTCCACCGGGCGAGCCTGCCACAGACCATGCCAGTTGCGGCGAGCACTGACAGCATCGAAACGCCCGACCAGCGCCGGGCGGCGTGGATGGCTGCGGCGCAGGCGGGCGACCGGAAAATTTACGAAAAGCTGCTGGCCGATTCCGTGGCGCTGATTCGGGCCGCAGCTCGGCGTCAGGGCGTGGCGATTGATCTTGTGGATGATGTGGTGCAGGAAACCCTGATCACGGTGCATCGGGTGCGTCACACCTACGATCCAAACCGCTCGTACGACGCCTGGATCACGGCGCTGGCCAATCGCCGGGCGATCGACGCGTTGCGTACTCGTGGTCGACGCGACCGTCGCGAATTGCACGACGAATCCGCCGTCGACCATCATGCCGATCATGACGACGCCAGCGAGGCGACCGTTAGTGAGCAACGCGCCAGGCATCTGCATGAAGCGATCGACCGGTTGCCGCCCGGTCAGCGCGAAGCCATGGTGCAGTTAGGCTTGCGCGAACACTCGTTGAAAGACGCGTCCACGCTAACCGGTCGCAAGCCGGGCGCCTTGAAAGTCAATCTGCACCGCGCGCTGAAGACCTTGCGCGATCGTTTCCATGGAGAACCCTGACGTGATGTCCCCCTCGCCATCCCATGAAGCATTGATCGACCGTCTCGGTACCGAGTTGGTGCCGGTGCGGCGTCTGTTGCCGCCGGGTTGGCGCGCGGCTGGCTGGCTGGTGGTGGTGGTGTTGATCGCGGTCGGGCTGCTGATGCAGTACGGCGCGGCGCCGATGCTGCGCCGGTTTGCCGCGACACCGGATCTGGCCTGGGCCGGCATCGGTGCGGTAATCACCGCGATCAGCGCGGCATGGGCAGCGTTTGCGCTGAGTGTGCCGGGGCGTGGTGCCGCGTGGGCGTGGCTGCCGCTACCGGGTGCGCTGTTGTGGATTGGTGCCAGCGGACTGGGTTGCCTGCGTACGCTGGTAGCGCCAGGCACCCGTATTTCCAGCCTGCATCAGTCGGCCGATTGCCTGGTCTTCATCATCGGTTTCTCGATCCCGTTGTCGATACTGATGATCGTGCTGCTGCGCCGCGCATGCCCGCTGCGGCCCACCCTGACCGCCGTGCTGATCGGTCTGGCCAGCGCCGCGGCGTCGGCCAGCCTGCTGGAAATCTGCCACGCTTACGATGCGGCAGCGACCGACTTGCTGACCCATGCGGTGGCAGTGGCGCTGGTCGTGGCCGTGAATGCCGCGCTGGGCGGGCGATTGCTGTCGCGCGTTTGACGGCACGTAGGCCGCAGCTCGAGTAGCTGCACATTCAACTGAAGTCGCTCCTACATGTCGCTGCCACACGCCGCTCCGGCCAGGTGACCGGCGCGAGGCGGTCAGTCCCGGAAGTTGTCGAACTGCAGCGGCAACTCCACCTCGGCCTTGCGCAGCACCGCCATCGCATCCTGCAGGTCGTCGCGCTTTTTGCCGGTCACGCGCAGCTTGTCGCCGTTGATTTGGGCCTCGACCTTGAGCTTGGCCGCCTTCAGCGCGGCGACCAGCTTCTTGGCGATCGGCTGTTCGATGCCCTGTTTCACGGTGATCTTCTGGCGCGAGCCGCCGAGATTGGTGTCCGGATCGCCGGCGTCGAGCGAGCGGATGTCGATCTTTCGCGCGACCAGCCGGCCGCGCAGGATGTCGAGCATCTGCTGCAGCTGGAATT
>JALYXN010000522.1 GCA_030947085.1 Pseudomonadota bacterium
GGCATGGCGTCCTCTTCGAGCGCCAGCAGATCGCGCCCGAGCATGGCGTGTTGGTGACCGGCTGTGCAGCGTACAGCGCCCTGCTCCACCAGATAGCGATAGCAGCGGTCCGGCTCCAGTGGCTCGCCGGTTTCCGAGTCGAACTGCAGTTGCAGGCCGTAGCCGATCGCGTCCAGCAGGTCGCGCTCGAACCGGCGCAGGGTCCAGGCCAGCGACTCGCCCTGGAGCAAACGCGTCAAGGTGCGTCCGTAGGCGTCGAACAGCGAGGGCTGCGGATCCTGCCGCCCGGTCATGCGCACCACCAGCTCGTTGAGATACAGACCGCTGAGGCCGGCATCCCCGCTCAGGCGCAGCGGTGTGCCCACGGGTTCGACGCCGGTAAGAGAGGCCATTTCGCCTCGAAGCAGAAGATCCAGCGCCAACGGCTGAAACGGCTCGAGCTGTGCGCGACGGTTACGCGCTTTCTCGCCACGCACACCGCGCGCCACCACGCCCAGGCGCCCATGATCGCGGGTGAGGCATTCGAGCAGCAACGAGGTCTCCCGGTAAGGCCGCGAGTGCAGCACGTAGGCAGGTTGCTGTTCGATGCGCATGACTTGGGGCCGGGATTCGGGATTCGGGATTGGGGATTCGAAAGAGTACAGCCGGCTTAGAGGACTATTACCAATCCCCCATCCCGAATTTCAAATCCACGCCGTCAATCGGTATAGCCGAACTTCTTCAGCATGTTCTCATCGTCGACCCAACCCTCGCGCACCTTGACCCATAGCTTGAGGAACACCTTGCGCTCGAACATGCTTTCCATGCGTCGCCGTGCGCTGGAGCCGATCTGCTTCAGCTGGGCACCACCATGGCCGATCACGATGGCTTTCTGACCGTCGCGCTCCACCCAGATAATGGCGTGGATCTCGGCGATACCATCGGGACGATCACCGAACTGCTCGATCTCCACCGTGGTGGCGTAGGGCAATTCCTGATCCAGCCGCAGCATCAATTGCTCGCGCACCATCTCCGCGGCGAGGAAACGCTCGCTGCGGTCGGTGACTTCGTCTTCGCCGTACATCGGCGGCTGCACCGGCAGGCGAGTCAGAATCGCCTGCTCCAGCTCCTTCAGACCCTGCTGCTTGAGCGCGCTGATGTAATGGATCTCGTCATAACTGTGCTTGGCAACAAGCTCCGCCACGAACGGAAGCATGGCGGTCTTGTCCTTGTTGAGATCGACCTTGTTGATCACCAGCAAGCGCGGCACGGACTGCTCGACCAGGGCGGCGTACAACGCCTCGTCTTCATCGGTCCAGCGACCGGCCTCGATCACCTGCACCACCAGATCCACATCGTTGATCGCCGAGCGCGCGGCGCGATTCAGGCTGCGATTCATCGCGCGCTTGGCGCCGCGATGAAGTCCTGGCGTATCGACATACAGGATCTGTCCCGCTTCCGTGGTATTGATACCCAGAATGCGATGGCGAGTGGTCTGCGGCCGCGGGCTGATGATCGAGAGACGGAAGCCGATCAGGGCATTCAGCAAGGTGGACTTGCCCACGTTTGGCCGTCCGGCCAGGGCGACCGTGCCGCAACGGTAGTTTTCATGCGGCAGGGTGCCGTCGGGGGAATCCAGTTCGTGGTTCATGGCACACATGCTCAACAAGTTGGACGACAAGTGTAATGCTTCGTCGCAAAAGACACCGATGCATCCCGGCGGTAAGCCGGAAAATGCCGATGCAAATGATGGTAAAACACAGTTCAGGGTTTGCGCTGGCTTTCCAGCAACTGCGCCAGCACGACCTCGGCCGCGTCCTGTTCCGCGGCGCGCCGGCTAATGCCACTGGCCGTGGTGGTCAGTGAGACCGGCTCGCTGATGGCGCAGCTGACGTCGAACGTCTTGGCATGATCTTCGCCATGACTGGCGGTCAGCTCGTAATTCGGCAGCGGCCATCCACCTGCCTGCAAATATTCCTGCAACCGGGTCTTGGCGTCCTTGGACGAGCGCCGCAGTGCCGCGATACGTTCACCGAACAACTCGCGCACCGTGGTACGACACGCGTCGAAGCCGCCATCCAGATATACCGCTGCCACCAGCGCCTCGAAGGCGTCGGCCAGGATGGAATCACGTCGAAAACCGCCGCTCTTGAGCTCACCAGGACCGAGCTTCAACTCGTCGCCCAGCTCCAGCTCACGCGCCACTACCGCGAGCTCCTGGCCATTGACCAGTTGCGCACGCAAGCGTGACAGCTCGCCTTCGTTGGACTTGGGATGCACCTCGAACAGCAACTCGGCAATGACCACGCCCAGCAGGGCATCGCCGAGGAACTCCATCCGCTCGTTGTTCGGCTTGCCGATACTGCGATGGGTCAGCGCCAGCTCCGCTAGCGCCGGGTCCTGGAAACGATAATTGAGCTTCAAAAGTTACTGTTCCACATTGCCCTGCAGCGGCACGCTCTTTTGAAAGTGCAGCAGGAAATCGATGTTGTACAGGAAGGGAATCTGCTTGTCGTAGATAACATTCAGGGTGCTGGTACCGCCGGAATCACGCACGATGGTGATGTCTTTGGGCTTGATGGTGGCGTCATCGACGTACTGAAAATTCATCTTGAACATCAGTGCCCGACGAATATCGTCCAGCGTTTTGCCATTGGTACCTTCCGTGGCGATCTGATTCATCGACTTGCTCACGCCCATGAACTCCGAATACGACGGCAACAGCTTCATCGCCATGTAGGCGAAGAACCCCACCACCATCATGACGATCAGAAACCCGATAAGGGTGATACCCGACTGCTTCGATTTCATAGTCCCCTCGCTATGTCGCCTGGATGGCGAACC
>JALYXN010000525.1 GCA_030947085.1 Pseudomonadota bacterium
CGCTTTCCGCGGCTGGTGCACGACCTGGAGCGCAAGCTGGACAAACGGGTCAAGTTGGAACTGCACGGCGAGGGCACCGAGCTGGACAAGACGGTGCTGGAGAAAATCGGCGATCCGCTGGTGCATCTGGTGCGTAACGCGATCGACCACGGACTGGAATCGCCGGCACAACGCAGGGCCGCCGGCAAGTCCGAAACCGGCACGCTCAAGCTCAACGCGTATCACGAAGGCGGCAACATCGTGGTGCAGATCAGCGACGACGGCGCCGGCCTCAACCGAGCCGCGATCGTGGCCAAGGCGCAGCAGCAGGGCCTGATCAGTGACGCACAGGAGCTGAGCGATGCCGAGGTGGCCGAACTGATCTTTCAGCCCGGCTTCTCCACCGCGGCCCAGGCTACCGATCTGTCCGGGCGCGGCGTCGGCATGGACGTGGTGCGCCGCAACGTGCGCGACCTGGGCGGCAGCGTCGGCGTGCGCAGCATCACCGGCAAGGGCAGTACGTTCACGATCACCTTGCCGTTGACCCTGGCGATCATCGACGGGCTGGTCACCGCCGTGGGTGAAGAGCGCTACATCGTGCCGTTGACGTCGATCGTCGAATCGCTGCGGCTGCGCGCCGACATGGTGCGCAAGATCGCCGGTGGCGGTGAGGTGTTCCACTTCAGGGATGAGTACCTGCCGGTCATCCGGCTGCACCAGGCGTTCGCCTGTGCCGGGGCGATCACCGAGATCGAACGCGGCATCGTGGTGGTGATCGAGCAGGATGCCAGGCGCGTGGGTCTGCTGGTGGATGAACTGATTGGGCAGCAACAGGCCGTTGTGAAGTCACTCGAGGCACATTACCAGCGCGTGCAGGGTATCTCCGGCGCAACCATCGTCAGCGACGGTTCGGTCGCCCTCATCGTCGATGTCGGCGGTGTCGTGCAGTTGGCCCTGCGCAGCAAGGCGGCCTGAATACTGGCCTCTCGGCATTCAAGTTCCGCTCGATCACGCCGACAAAGACAAGCAACGGGACGTTCAAATCGCGTCCTTTACAGGTAACCGGCTCATGTACCAAGACAACCAGACCGCAGCACCCGTGTTGCAACAACTTACCTTCAGCCTGGCTGGTGAAGAGTACGGCGTGGACATCCTGGCCGTACGCGAAATCCGCAGCTGGTCGCGTGTCACCCGCATTCCGCAGACACCGGACTACGTGCTGGGCGTGCTGAACCTGCGCGGCGCGGTGGTGCCGATCATGGACCTTCGCCTGCGCTTCGGTCTGCAGCGCGAAAGCTACGGCGACGACACGGTGATGATCGTCGTTGCCATTGACAAACGACTGTTCGGCATCGTGGTGGACGCGGTCTCCGATGTGATCGATATCGACCCGGCGGCGATCAAGCCGGTGCCCGACATGGGGGCGGTGGTGGATATCCGTTATCTGAAAGGACTGGCCACCCATGTCGAACGGATGGTGATGCTGCTGGACGTGGAAAAACTGATGCGTCCGGAAGATGTGGAAACGCTGGAGGCGGCCTTGCCGGCCATCCAGGAAGTTGAAGTTGCGGCCTGACCCGAGAATCGAGATGAAGATGAAAAGTTTCAAAGCAAGCTTGTCGCGCCTGACCACGCTGACCGTCCAGGCGCGCCTTGTCGGTGTGCTCGGCCTGTTGTGCACCATGTTGGTGGTGGGTGCCTGGATCGGACTCGGGGGCATGGCGAAGGCTAACGAGAGTGCGCGCCAGATTTACCAGGACGAGCTGATCCCGTTGACCAACATCAACCAGGCGGCTCGCGGCTCGCTGAACAATTTTATCGCGCTGAGCGAAGCGGCATTCCACAAGGGTGACAAGTCGATCGTCACGCAGAAACTTGCCGATGTGGCCCAGACCGAGGCGGCCGACGCGAAGATCATCAAGGCCTTGGCCCAGTCCGCGATGTCGCCGGTCGTGAAGAAGCAATGGGCGGCGTTCCAGAGCGCACGCGAAGACGTCTCGTCATCGATGGTAGAGATCAAGGACTCGCTGGGGCAGGCCAACGACGACACCAACGCGCTGCTGTATTCCAACGTGTTGCCCAATGTTTCGATCATGAGTTCGGAGATGAGCAAGCTGATCGCGCTGCAGGTGGACGAAAGCCGGCAGCGCTACGAGTCGGCCCTGACCAGCTACCAGCGCATCCGCATCATGACGTTTGCCGCACTGGGTGCCGGCATGCTGCTGGCGATTCTGATGGCGTTCTTCCTGATTCGCTCGATCGTGGGCACGCTGAACCGAGCGGTGCGTGTCGCCAATGCAATTGCGGAAGGCCATCTGGGACACGAGATCCGTACCCGCCGCAAGGACGAACTGGGTCGCCTGATGGAGGCGTTCCGGATAATGGACGACCGTCTCACCCTGACCGTCGGCGAAGTGCGTCGCGGTTCCGACGCGGTCAGCACCGCGGCGCAGCAGATGGCCCACGGTAATGACGACCTCAGTCAGCGCACGCAGGAACAGGCCTCCAGTCTGGAAGAGACCGCTTCGTCGATGGAGCAGATGACGTCCACGGTCAAGCAGAATGCAGAGAACGCCAGTCACGCCAACCAGCTGGCACGTGGTGCCCGCGAACAAGCCGAGCACGGCGGCGAGGTAGCAGGCAGGGCGATTGTGGCGATGAGCGAGATCAACGCCTCCAGCGGCAAGATCGCGGACATCGTGGGGCTGATCCAGGAGATCGCCTTCCAGACCAACTTGCTGGCGCTCAACGCTGCGGTGGAAGCGGCCCGCGCTGGCGAACAAGGGCGTGGCTTTGCGGTGGTTGCTACCGAGGTACGCAACCTGGCCCAGCGCAGTGCAGGCGCCGCCAAGGAGATCAAGGGGCTCATCAACGACAGCGCGGAAAAGGTGCGCAGCGGTTCGGAACTGGTCAACCAGTCCGGCAAGGCGCTGGCCGAGATCGTCGACAGTGTGAAGAAGGTCACCGACATCGTGGCCGAGATCGCCGCGGCCAGTCAGGAACAGTCCGCCGGCATCGACCAGGTCAACAATGCGGTCATGCAGATGGACGAGATGACCCAGCAGAACGCCGCGCTGGTAGAGGAAGCCTCCGCTGCCGCCCGCGCCATGGAAGAGCAGGCCGGCGAACTCACTCGCCAGGTCGGCTTCTTCAAGCTGAGCGACGCCGCGGTGGCAGCCAGCAACCAGGTCGAGTCCGGGCGTGCAAGGACCGCAGTGGCCGAGGCCGAAGCAGTGATTGCCGCCGTGCGCCATACCACGTCGGCGCCGGCACGGCCGCCGCGCATGCCGGTCGAAGCTGTCGCTGCAACAGGTGTGTGGAAGGAATTCTGAATTGAACGTGGCGACCGGCAAATCCGATGACCTTGCCACTGCCGCCGCTTCTACGGCGACCGGCCCGGCACTGGGCGACCCGGAGTTTCAATACCTGAGGGCCTTTGTGCTTGAGCACTGCGGGATTGCCCTTGGCGAGCAGAAGCGGCAGTTGGTGCAAGGACGCCTGGTTCGACGTCTGCGAGCACTGGGCCTGCCGAATTTCCCCGGTTACTGCGAGCTGCTGCAGCGGGATCCGCACAGCGAACTGGGTGAGCTGGCCAGCGCGATCAGTACCAATGTCACGGCGTTCTTCCGCGAGGTGCATCACTACGACCTGCTCGCCGATGAGCTGTTGCCGCGCTGGCTGGAGCAGAAGCGTCGTGATGGCGACCGCCTGCGAATCTGGTCGGCCGGCTGCTCGAGCGGTGAGGAACCCTACGCACTCGCTATGGTGTTGGCCGAGGCGCTTGAGCGCTGTGACAGCACGCCGGATGCGAAGATCCTCGCCACCGACCTCTCGCCGCAGGCGCTCGAAAGCGCGCGCAAGGGCGTGTATCCGATCGAGCGTTTGAGCGGCATCAGCGAGCAGCGCTGCCAGCGTTGGATGTTGCGTGGCACGGGTGAGTACGAAGGACTGGCGTGCGTGCATCCGCGATTGCGCGAGCTGGTAGCCATCGAGCCGCTGAACCTGCTGCATCCGTGGCCGATGAGTGGTCCGTTCGATGCGATCTTCTGCCGCAACGTGGTGATCTACTTCGATCTGCCGACCAAGCAACGCCTGTTCCGCCGCTACGCCGACCTGCTGCCGGCAGGCGGCTATCTTTTTCTCGGCCACTCCGAGTCGCTGCACGGTATCAATGACCAGTTCGAACTGATTGGCCGCACCGTTTACCGGAAGCTGGGTCGATGAACCAGCTCGCCGAACGTCGCCAGACGGCTCCAACCCGGACCCCCGCACCGCCGGGATTCGAGCACCTGCGTCGCTACTGGGACCCGACCCAATCGTGCATGACCGTCAAGCTGCTGCCGGGGGAGTTCTATGTGAGCGACCAGCATGAGCTGGTCACTACGGTGCTCGGCTCCTGCGTGGCGGCATGCATCCATGACCCGCGCGCGGGCGTGGGTGGCATGAACCATTTCATGCTGCCCGAGCCGCGCGGGGAGCGCGACAGCTGGACCTCCACCATCGGTCGCGCAGCGCGTTACGGCAGCGATGCGATGGAGCAATTGATCAACACGATTCTGGCCGCCGGCGGCAAACGCGCGGATCTTCAGGTCAAGATCTTCGGTGGCGGCCGCGTGCTGGCTCAGCTCACCGATATCGGCCAGCGCAATATCGAATTCGTGCAACGTTACATCGCCACCGAAAATCTGCGGCTGTGCGCATCGGATCTGGGCGATGTCTATCCGCGTCAGGTGCAGTTTTTCCCCAGCAGCGGTCGCGTGCGCGTGCGTCTGCTGCGCCGTCACGATGATGTTGCGTTGGTGGTCGACGAGGGCACCTACCTCAAGCGTTTGGCAAATGACCCGATAAAGGGTGAGGTCGAGCTGTTCTAGGAGCCTGTCGGGCTTTGGTGGTCGAGGCGAGAATTCGCCTGTGCGAGAACAGATTCCTGACGGTTCGCCGGTCCATAGTGGTTCTATGGACCAAGAATCGGCGGGGTATGGACCGCACAGGCGGTTTCGCAGACCGGCCAACCAAAGTCCGACAGACTCCTAGGGCACTCGAGCTCGCGAAGTTCGACGAGGCCACTGTCCGATGCGACGTGGCTTGTGTTTCCTGGCAGGTGAATGGCAATGGAAAGAGTACGTGTTCTGGTAATCGACGACTCGGCGTTGGTACGCAAGCTGATGACGGCGATGCTTGCCTGCGATCCGGCGATCGAGGTGGTGGGTACTGCCGCCGATCCATTGATTGCGCGCGAGAAGATCAAGCAGCTCAATCCCGACGTGCTCACGCTGGACGTCGAGATGCCGCACATGGATGGCCTGACTTTTCTTGAAAACCTGATGCGGTTGCGGCCGATGCCGGTGGTGATGGTGTCGTCGCTGACCGTACAGGGCGCCGAGGTGACGTTGCGCGCGCTGGAGTTGGGCGCGGTGGATTTCCTGGCCAAGCCGAGCAGCGATCTGGCCAGCAGTTTTGGTGAGAGCGCACAGGAGATCTGCGCCAAGGTGAAACTGGCTGCGAAAGCGCGGCCGCGAGCGCGCACCGCCGTGCGAATGTTGGAGGTGCCTCCGCGCCTGTCGGCCGATGCGGTACTGCCGCGCGCGCAGACGAAGGGCACGCGGGGAGGCAGCCCGATCATCGTGATCGGCGCTTCGACCGGTGGCACCGAGGCGGTACGCGTGGTGCTGGAATCGATGCCGCCCGACGCACCGCCGATCCTGGTGACCCAGCATATTCCGGCAGCCTTCAGTGGTCCGTTTGCCGCACGCATGCACCGCTGTTCCGCGATGCGTGTATGCGAAGCCCAGGACGGCCAGCCGATCCAGGCCGGCCATGCCTACATTGCCCCAGGCAGCCATCATCTGCTGGTGATGTGGGACGGCGCCAGGTACGTCTGCCGGCTGCACGACGGACCGGCAGTAAACCGGCACAAGCCCAGCGTGGATGTGCTGTTCCGCTCGATGGCAGCCTGCGCCAGCACCAACACGATCGCCGCGCTGCTCACCGGCATGGGTGACGACGGCGCGCGGGGTTTGCTTGAACTGAGGCAGGCCGGTGCCACGACGCTGGTGCAGGACGAGGCCAGCTCGGTGGTCTGGGGCATGCCCGGCGCCGCCTGGAAGCTGGGTGCGGCCACCGAGATGTTGCCGCTGGATCGCATTGCCGCACGCCTGCTTGCTTTGGCGCTCCCATCTCACGACGGTGCCTTGCGCACCTGAACTCCGGAAACCGGCTCATGGTTGTCATCTCTCGAATTTCCCGGCTCTTCGCCACTCGCCCGCTGTACGGCTGGCTGGCCAGCACGCTGGCGCTGTCGTCGTCGCTGCTCTGGCATCCGGCATGGCTGGCCCCGCTGCTGATCATCGTGCTCACGACCGTGTGGATCGTCGAAAGCCGGCGTCAGGTCGCGGCGGATCTTCCCGTCGCCACGCTCAGCAACAACACCCCGGTGCGCGAGGCACTGGAGGACGTGCGCGGCGCACTGGTGGACGAACTCGGACATGCCACGCGCGAATTGCATCAGGGTCTGGACCTTCTGCGCGACGCGGTATCGGAACTGGGCGGCGGCTTCGACGGCCTTTCGCAGAAGACCGGGCTGCAGCAATCGCTGCTCAAGCAGATCATCGACGCACAGAAAGGCGGTGTGTCGGTGCAGGACTTCGCCGCCCGCACTGGCGACCTGCTGGAGCACTTCGTCGGCATGATCGTGCAGATGTCGCGCGAAAGCCTGCGTATCGTCTACCGCATCGATGGCATGTCAAAGGAAATGGACGCGGTATTCGGGTTGCTGAAGAACGTCAACACGATCGCCGAGGAGACCAACCTGCTGGCACTGAATGCCGCCATCGAAGCGGCGCGGGCTGGCGAATCCGGTCGCGGCTTTGCCGTGGTGGCGGGCGAGATCCGCAATCTGGCCAGTAATTCCAACCAGTTCAACGAGCAGATCGGCAGTCACGTCGAACGCGCCCGGACGGCCATGGAGCAGTTGCGCGGGTTGGTCGGCAGCATGGCCTCGCAGGATCTGAATGTGGCGCTTTCCGCCAAGGGCGGCATCGACGCCATGATGGCGCACGTCACCGAAAGCGACGCGCGGACCAGCGCCGTGGCGGACCAGGCGGTCGAGATCAACCGTGGCCTCGGCAGCGATGTCTCCACCACGATTCGTTCGCTGCAGTTCGAGGACATTCTCAGCCAACTGCTGCAGCAAACGCGCACCCGGCTGGTCGAACTGCAGGACGTGGTCTGCGAATGCACGCACGACATCGAGGAGCTGGCCTGCGCGCCGGTTGATGCCGACAACCTGGCCCAGCGAGCGCAGAAGGTGCGCAGCCGGCTGGCGATTCAACGCGAAAAGGCGCGCTTGCGCTCACGGGGGCCGGCGCTGCAAAGCTCGATGGACGCCGGCGAAATCGAATTGTTCTGAGGACTGCACCATGATCGTCCATCACGATGGAGAGCACGATTGCCTGACCCTGCAACTGGGTCAGCGCTTCGATTTCAGCATTCACCGCCAATTCCACGACGCCTGCCTGGGTCATGCCGCCCCGGCGCGCAGTTATGTCATCGATTTCGGCGAGGTGACCAGTATGGACAGCTCGGCGCTGGGCATGCTGCTGCTGTTGCGCGAACATGCCGGCGCCGATCGTGCGGAAATTCGCATCGTCAACGCCGACAGCGAATTGCGCAGCACGCTGCGCGTGGCCGGCTTCGACAAACTGTTCGTGCTGCACTGATTCTGGCGGCGACGGGGAGTGTCCGGTGCCGCCGTGCCCAGACCGGCGGAGCCCCTTCCCTTGCCGCGCAGTCCGCGCATGCGTTGTGCTCGATGGCCGCAGGTGCCCAAGCCTGTGGGTATCTGCACGGTTGAGTGTGACCACTGTCTGGACGGAACCGAGTCCCCGCGAAGCGCGCGGAGCACGCCTGCACTGTTGGCGGCCAGAATGCCGAAACGATGATTCAGCCGCTCAGCACGAAAAAAAGGGGCCACCAAGATGGCGACCCCTATTCGAAAGTAGCGTGCCAGCGACGATCAGCCAGCCCGTCAGGCACGCGCCGGCTGTTTGGTTCGGCTTACCAGGCGCGCACGTTGACGATGGCGATGGTGTAGTTCTTCATGCCGGGGATGTAGTGAAACTGG
>JALYXN010000549.1 GCA_030947085.1 Pseudomonadota bacterium
TCCTTGTAGAACTCGCTGACCACGATGCCGAACAGCACCGGATCGGACACCTTCATCATGGTTGCCTTCAGATGCAACGAGAACAACACGTCCTTGGCGCTGGCATCGGCGATCTGCTCATCGATAAAAGTGGCCAGCGCCTTCTTGCTCATCACTGACGCATCGACGATCTCGCCTACCGTGACCGCGGTCTTCTCTTTCAGCAGCACGGTCGCGCCACCATCGGCGGGGATGAACTCGATCTTCAACACGCCGGCCTCCGCCAGCGTCGCGGACTTTTCGCTGCCGAAGAAATCGCCGCTTTCCATATGCGCCACATGCGACGTCGAGTCCTTGCTCCACGCGCCCATGCGATGCGGATGCTTGCGTGCGTAATTCTTCACCGACAACGGCGCGCGGCGATCCGAATTGCCTTCGCGCAGCACCGGGTTGACCGCGCTGCCCTTGACCCGGTCATAGCGCGCCTTGACGTTCCACTCCTCGGTATCTGCCGGCTTGTCGGGATACTCCGGCAGCGCGAAACCCTGGGCCTGAAGTTCCTTGATTGCCGCCTTCAGCTGCGGCAGCGACGCGCTGATATTGGGCAGCTTGATGATGTTCGCTTCGGGTCGCGTCGCCAGCTGGCCCAGCTCGGCCAGGCTGTCGGGCATCTGGTGGGCGTCGTCCAGCGCGTCGGCAAATTGCGCCACGATGCGGGCCGCCAGCGAAATGTCGCGCGACTCCACCTCGACCCCCGCGGTGCGAGTGAACGCCTCGATGATCGGCAGCAGCGACAGCGTGGCCAGGGCCGGCGCTTCATCGGTAAGGGTGTAGATGATCTTCGGGGTATCGGACATGGGGCTCTCTGCGCTGCGGCTTCGGGACGGATCGAATGTCGGCACGCGGGCTGACCCGGTGCTCGGCGGACAGGCGCGACACCGGCGAGGGTGCACGCACGAAACGCTCCATTATCGCAGCTGGACCACCGCACTGGAAACCCGCGCACCAGCATCCGCATCGGCTGAAGACTGTCGCAAGATCACCCGTCGGTCGGGCGGTCGAGGCATGCGACAATGCTCGTTTGTCTCGCCATGGCACACCACCCGTCTTCATGACCCCTGCACTTTTACATCAGCTACTGCAGCACGCCGAGTGGGCTTCGCATTTTGACGAGGTCAGCCTGCAACGCGCGGCTGACTATGCGCGGCGTCAACGCGTAACCGAAGTTCTGTTCGATGCGGACGGGCAAGGTGACGGCTGCGCACTGGACGGCGTGGTTCGCGGCAGCGCCAGATTGCCGTACCAGTGCCGGGTCGAAATAAGCGCCGGCAAGGAACGGCTGGCCCTGACCACCCACTGCGACTGCCCGGTGCGTCAATCGTGCAAGCATGCCGCGGCGATGCTGTTGCTGGCGGCCAATCTGCCGCCGGAAGCCTGGCCCGGCACCCGCGCCGACGCCAAACCGGCGCCGAAGAAGGTCCGCGCCACCCCACCCGCGCGCCGGCAGGTTTCCGCCGCCGCGCGCCAGCCGGTCGGGCGGCTCGCACCGTCCGGCAAGCTCGACGATCTGCTGCGCCTGCTGCAGCTGCGTGCAGAAGAAAGAGCGTCGGGTAACGCGTCGATGCAGCCGTGGACACAGTGGTTGCAACGGTTCGAACCGCGGCCGGCCGAGGTGACCAAGCAGGCCGATTCGCGGCGTCAGTTCGGCATCCTGTTGCGCAGCGATGAAACCAATCACCGGCTGCTGGTCAGCCCGATGTGGCTGCGCCCGGGCAAGACTAGTCGTGCTTCCCTGGTCGATCCGCAACCGCTGCGCATGGACGATCGCAGCGGCCCGGTGCCGGCGCCGACCGGTGGCTGGAGCGATGGCGTCGATGGCGCCTTGGCGGTCCTGCTGCACGATCAGTTCGTGCGGTTGTCGGCCCAGTACTGGACGGCGATCCAGGCCAGCTACCAGGAGCAGGCGTTGGAGACGGTGCTGGCCCACCACCCGGTTTATTTCGAAAAAGGCTCCTCGCCGCTGCAACGCGGGCCGGCCCTGCCGTTGCAGACTCGCTGGAACGCGCTGCCCGATGGCAGCCAGCAACTGGTCGCCAGCGTCGACGTGGGCGAGAAGCCGCTGCTTCTGCGTGGCGCGGGACTGTGGTACGTGCAGCCCTTGCAGCAGACTTATGGCCGCGTTTACGGCGATCCACAGTTGCTGGACAGCATCGAATCGGCACCGCCGGTGCAACCCGAGCACGTCGAAGCACTGCGTCAGCAACTGCAGCAGCGCGATGCCGAACTGCCGATTCCGCTACCGGAACCGCGCGGCGACGTTCATCAGATCGACGCCGAACCGATCCCGGTACTGGACGTGCGGCGAATCAACCTTGGCGTACGCGGCCGCGGCGGCAAGCGGAAAAATACCGCTTTCGGTTGCGCGCGATTGAGCTACGACTACGGCGGCCATTTGCTGGCGCCGGACATCGACGAGGGCTTTGGCCGTCCAAACCGGATACTGCGCGACGGCGAGGTGCTGGAGATTCGCCGCGACCTTACTGCCGAGCAGGCCGCCGAGGATCAGCTGGGCAACCTGGGCATGGTCGAGGCACGCATTTACGCGATTGAACAGGGCATCCGCAAGCACGCTCTGGAGCAGAGTGATTTCGTGTTGCAACCCAGCGAGCGGCAGCTGCCGCTGGCGCCCGCGGACTGGAAGCCCACGCTCGACCGACTGATGGAAGCCGGCTTTCGCATCGACTACGACGACGACTTTCCGCGCGATGAACTGGTCCAGATCGATGACTGGCACGCAGGCCTGGAAGCGCACGGCAATCAATGGTTCGACGTGTCGCTGGGTGTCGACGTGAGCGGTGAGCGGATCGACCTGTTGCCGCTGCTGCGCCGACTGGTGGCGGACGCCAGCTTCCCGCGCAAGCCGGTCAA
>JALYXN010000593.1 GCA_030947085.1 Pseudomonadota bacterium
GGCCGCGAACGCCGCGGCAGCCATGCTCAGGCGCGGGCGCACGCGCAATGAATGCAGGGGTTTCCAGCCACGTAAAAGGTTGCTCATGCTTGCTGTCTCGTTGAGGAATTACAGGGGAACCCGCGGGTTGGAGGCATTTCCCGCGATCTGAAATGTTTTGACATTGCCGGGCCTTGAACTGCAGCAGGAGTTGAAAGATGGGGGAGACAGTAGGCGCCGAGCATCCAGAGCATGGACATTCGTTGTGTGATGTCTCGTGAATACAAACACTTTCGTCCGATGGGAGGCGCTCCTTGAAATGAAGAAAGCGCGCGGGCGCGCCTGGCCCCGGCCGGTTATGTCCCGGCCTAGCGCAGTCGCTCAAAATACAGAGCGCTTTCACGGCAGCGGCCATTCACTGAACCCGGCGTGGAAGCAACCGGTGCAGAGTAACTGCAGCCCGAGCTGCAGCGTTTGATCGTTCTTGCGGGTCGATGCCGTGCGGGGGTGTCGGCGCACTGTCAGTCGCCGGCCGATCCAGATGCTCCGTTCGCGATTACAGTCGACGCCGCCGAGGTTTCACTGCAATCTATCCGGATCTGCCATCGGCGGAGGGGGAGCATCGTGAAGGTGAGACGGTCGCTGGTGAACTGCAACGTGTGTCATCGGCGGCCCGTTCGCCATGCATAGAGGCCACCGTGTTTCCCTTTGGATGGCGATCGCCTCGATCGCCATGATCGCCACGATCGCGCTGACCTTGCCGCATGCCTTTCGCGCCACGGCGCATCAGGTGGCGGGCCAGCCAAAAGCGGTGCCCGCGCCCGCGCCGCGCCCGGTGCGGCCGCTGGTGCAGTTGTGGCTGAGTACAGCGGATCGCAGGCTGCGGCTGGAGCAGCAACCGGACATCGAAATGGTGGCGAGCAAGGATTTGCCGCGCGACGTGGTCATCGATACGCATGCAACCTATCAGTCCATGGTTGGCTTCGGGGCCGCCATGACGGATGCGTCGGCGTGGTTGATCAAGAACCGGATGAACGGTCTGCAGCGCGGCGCGTTGATGCGCGAGATGTTCGGGCCGCCTCCCGGTCTCAACATGAACATCACACGGCTGACGATTGGGGCGTCGGATTTCTCGCTGAAACCCTACAGTCTGGACGACGTATCGGTCGGCGATACCGATGTGCAGCTGGAGCATTTCAACGTCAAATCGAACCTTGGTGACGTTATCCCGATGATGCAGGAAGCACTGGCGATCAACCCGCAGTTGCGCGTCATCGCATCGCCGTGGAGCGCGCCGGCATGGATGAAGACCAGCGACAACCTGATCAGCGGTGAACTGCTCAAGGCGTACGAAAGCGTGTACGCGGAGTATCTGGTCAAGTACGTCGACGCCTATCGCGGCTTCGGCATCCCGATCTTCGCCCTGACGGTGCAGAATGAGCCAGCTTTTGAACCGGCCACCTATCCGGGCATGGCGATGCCCGCCGCCACCCGCGCACGTTTCATCGGCCAGTATCTCGGCCCCGATTTGGCACGCCACGCGCCAAAAACCGAGATTCTCGGCTGGGACCACAACTGGGACGAACCGAAGCAGCCGCTGGACGTGCTGGCCGATCCGACGGTCTCGCGCTATATCGACGGCGTGGCCTGGCACTGCTATCGGGGCACGCCTGCCACGCAAAGCGAGGTGCATCGCGCGCATCCGAAGAAGGACGTCTATATCACCGAGTGTTCGGGCGGCGACTGGGAATCGGCCCGGAAGGGTGAATTGATGTGGTTCGCGCGCGATCTGCTGCTCGCCGGCATCCGCCACTGGGCGCGCGGCGTGGTGTACTGGAATCTGGCGCTGGACGAAAACCATGGCCCGCACTTTGGCGGCTGCGACAACTGCAAGGGTGTGGTCACCATCGATTCGCGGACGGGCCAGGTCAGCCGCAATGACGAGTACTACGCCTTTGCCCACTTCAGCCGGTTCGTGCTGCCCGGCGCCGTGCGGGTAGGCTCCAGCGAGACCGACAAGGAACTCAACAACGTGGCCTTCGAAGACCCCTCCGACGGATCAGTCACGATGGTGATGGTCAACAGTCATGTGGATGCGCGCCGGGTGTCGGTCACCCAGCGCCCGTTCGGTTTCCAGTACACGATGCCGCCACAAAGCGTGGCCACCTTTGTGTGGAACCCGAACCCGGTGGGCGCCTGGATCCGACGGGCTTTCCGCTGGTGGCAGGGTGCCCGCGAAGCTGCCGGGCGCACATGATCAGATCGTTGTAAGCAAGCAATGGCAATTACTTGAGCCTTTGCGCGCCAGTGCAGCATGGGCCCAGCGATCGATTTAAAGAATGGCTGGCGACGGGGGCACTGTTGGCCAGACCCAAGCAGATTGCCCCTGAAGGTTGCTAGCGCCACGCAAGGTAATCATCAATCGATTCGGCCGCAATGCCACTGCATCAGTCAAAGCCGGTGTTCGATTCACGCCTGGGACTTCTTCAACCCGCTGACCGAGCAGGTTTGCTGGACATCATCGACAGTTGCCCGCACAGCGCCAGCGACGGTTCCCTCCAACGGCACGCTGCGTTGTTCATGGCGCAGACTTTGAATGCCGATGCGTCATGCCAAGCGACGATAACCGTCACGCGGTCGAATGCATGGCCAACGATCTACCACCTCGCAGCACGCCACGGGTGCGTAATGCAAGGTGCGGCAGCGCTTGCCGCCGAAGGCTATGCAAGCTGCTACCGCATACAGAGCGATGTGGTCGCCACGGATCAGCCGCATCGTTGCGGATTACGCCGCGGATTACGCCGCCTCGTTGCCCTTGAATACGCGGCGACCCTTCTGCCAGCCGTAGCCCAGGCCAATGGCAAGCAGACCCAGTCCAAACAAGCCTAGCTCACCTGGTTCGGGTACGGAGGTTGCAGACAGGGTTACGCCCGCGCTGCCTGGGTTAACCAGGAAATCGGTCAACATGTAAAAGTCCCTGTTGTAACCGAGCGGGGGATTCATGAGGAACGTCACCCCGAACGGACTGCCGGCGGCGGGCAGAAACTCCGGGCACTGAATCGCCATCAAATTTTCAGGGTTGTCGCTTTGGCATTGGAGACTCTGGCCGCCCGCCCCCTCGGGCACCGTCAAGTCAAAGTCGAACCTGCTCGCGTTGTTGCCAGTGACATTGTTCAGCCAAAGACAATAGGAGAAGCCTTCGGTGTTCACGGAACGAGGAATCGTACCTGTTGGTGGATGCGAACAACTGACAAAATCGGCCTGATAGGTGGTTCCGAGGTCATAGATGCTGCAGGGTGTATTGCTACTGCAGGGAGTCGGGGCTGGATCCACAATACGGATACGGATCGCGAACGCACTTGGCGTTGTGAGAACCAGAGCCAAGGCGGCGAGTGCCAAAACCAGATAATGCCTCATCGTTTGAATCCTCTGTTCGGTCTGCGCCTTGGCGGCGATGCCGCGACGGTCGAAGATACGCTCCGGCGGTCAATTCAAGCATATCGAGTGCCAATGTCTAACTCATTGTTTTTTAAGCATATCGACTAAAGGTTACTTTTGGAATCTGTAAATTTTTTCGACACTAAGTTTACATTTCGCGACCGCGGCGAACCAAGTATCGACGTGCTTTTGCACACGCTCTATAAGCTTCTGAAGTCGAAGCAAGCGAAAATTTACCCACGAAGGCGCCAACCGGCCCTCACTGAATAAGCGAATGATCGTGCCCACTCAAGTTCGCCGTTGCTGTTGGTGCCTGTTCTGGCAAAGGCAGTCCAGCTGTCTCGCACAACGTGGCGAAACGTGGGTCGTGCTGGTAAGCAAGCACAAACGGATCGGTCAGCAGGTTGATACTCGGGTCGCCTTGGGTCCAGGCACGCTGCAACCAGTCGAACATCTGATCCGGTTGTTTGCGCAGCGCGTACAGGTCGGCAATGAGATAAGGCTGGTCCTTTTCGTTCTTGGCGATGTAATCCTGCAATGCTGCGTCGGCCTGCTTTCTGCGGGGGCCGATCTGTTGTGCCATGGCCACTATCCACGGGCCGTAGAGCGGGTCGGTTTCTTGCCTGGCGTCGCGCAGCGCGGCGGCGGCATCCCCGCGCAGGATGTCGACCGTGGCAAGAAGCGCATACGCCATCGGAAAACCCGGTCGCAAACCCAGCATCCTGTGGATTGCCTGCTCCGCAGCATCGAGCTGGCGTTGCGCCAGCAGGGCACCGGCGAGGGTGGCATAAAAGCCGGGGCGAAGCGGGTCGGTGGCTATGGCTTTGCGGAGCAGGTCGACCGCGGCCTGCAATTGCCCGACTTCCGCCAGTCCCCCGGCCAGGAAATTCATCGTGGTGGCATCGTTTGGCACCAACGCATGCGCCCGCTTGTACTCCGCCAGCGCACCCGGTTGATCGTTGTCGACGACGGCCAGCAGGTAACCGCGATCCGTATGGGTAAAGGCGGCATCCGGCGCCAGCGCCTGTTCCTTGTCCGCCGCCGCACGGGCCTGCGTGTACGTCCGCTGGCGCGCATTGCCGATCAGGAAACCCTGCGCCTGATTGATCAAGGCATTGGACAACAGGCCCCAGCCAAATGCGTACTTTGGATCAAGCTTGAGCGCTTGCCGGAACAGCGCGATAGCCTGGCGCGTCTCGTCCTCGCTGCCGCGGCGGGCCAGCACGCGACCTTGCAGCATCAGTTGATAAACCTCGACGTTGCCGCTGGGCGGCGTGTCGCTCGCAACGACGGCTTTGCCCAGCAGCTGGACCTTGAGCGCTTCGGCCACGGCCACGCCAATCTTCGACTGGATCGCGAAGACGTCCTTCAATTCCTCATCGTAACTGTGCGACCACACGCTGGCGCCATCCTTCGTGCGGATCATGCCGACCGTCACCCGGATATGGTTGCCCTGCTGAAACACCGAACCATGGATCAGGTTGGCCACCCCCAGCGCCGCACCGATTTGCGCCGGGCTGTCTCCGGAATCGCGAAATTTGAAGCTCGAGTACTTGCCAATCACCTTCAATCCATTGACCTGGGTGAGCTCGGAGATCAGCTCCTCGGACAAGCCGTCGGAGAAGTACTGCTGCTTGGGATCGCCGCTTTCGTTTCCAAGCGGTAGCACCGCGACGGATTGTTTCAGAACCTTCGCGAGCGTGGCAGAGATGGCGTTGGCATCGGCTACATCAGCCTGACTACTGGCGTCGCGGTGCAGCACGAACGTGTTGGTGACCAGCAGCACCACAACCACGCCCAGGGTCGCGATGATCCAGCGGTCTGCCCTTTTGCCCGTGTGCTCCTGAATCGACTCTCCTGGCGCGATCTCGCTCTCGAGCTTCAGCCCGGTTGGCGTGAACTCGTAGAACCACGCGAAAATGACCCAGAACGGAAAACCGATAACGCTAGCAACCACGAACCATCGCGTTATCCAATTGGGAGCGTCAAATACCGGCAACAGCTGTGCCAGCCCTTGCGACAGCGCCCACACGGCCGCGATGTAAAACGTTCCCGCGCGCCACACGTTGCGACGTTTGAGTTCGCTAAAGAATGCCCCTACTTTCAAGCGACCTTCCCCCGTGCTGAATTGGGTGACGGGTGTCACAGACGGTACTGCTACAACAGTATAGGCGACATAGCAACGCTCGCTGCACGTGTTCAAGGCAATTATCCCGCACGCGCGCAAAAAGCGACCTTGATCCTGAATTTTGAGGAACGAACAGGTGGAGTTTCATTAGCCCCAAGGT
>JALYXN010000601.1 GCA_030947085.1 Pseudomonadota bacterium
CGAGTCCGCCGGTCCGGCGTCGCCCCCGGATAGCGGATTGCCGCCTCCTCAGCCGACATATGGTGTCGGGTTCGACGGCGCTTGCCGGTGCGCTCTTCCACGAACCACCAGCGAAAATACTCGACCGGCATAGAGTAAATGAGGTTGCGTTGTCTCGCGGGAATGTCGATGACTGAGCATCCGAAGCCGTAGCGATCGACGCGGCTCCCGCTGAGCCTTGGTTTCCTGATCCGTAGGTTCGCCGTCGGCGACGTTTACTTGCCCTAGCCACTCGTGCACCTTGGCGATATCGGCCTGTGATGGTCCAGCGCGTTCGTCGCCGCGGTCGCCTAAGATCCATGCGCCTCGATCCGATCTCGCGCAGGCCCCTTGTTTGTGATGGGCATGCCGCGTGCCGCGGTGCTGGCTCGCAAAGACAACACTGCCCTGAATGACCACCACCCCCGGACAGCTGTTTCTTTCCTTTGCGCTCTTGATGTAGGCTTCATCGAAGGACGAGCCGCTGGCTACATGTAGACTTGTTCCAACAAAAGGCTTAATCGCGGAGACATCAATGACCAAGACCTGCAGCGTGTGGCGGGCGGCGTATCTCGCGGCCACCCTGGGAGTGATGGTGTTGTTTGGGCTATCGGCTTGCGGCGGTGACAACGGCAACGGCCCTCCCACCGTCTCGACCGACAAAGGTGTTGTCGTCGGCGTCCAGACCGAAACGCTGCTCTCATACCGCGGGATTCCGTACGCTGCGCCTCCGGTGGGCGCGCTGCGCTGGACGGCTCCCCAGCCCGCGACTGCCTGGACGCAGTCACGCGACGCGAGCATGTTCGCGCCGCATTGCGCGCAAGCGGCCAGTTCGTTCGGCGTCGCCAGCAGCTCGGAAGACTGCCTTTACCTGAACGTCTACACGCCAAAAACCTCTGGTCCGTTCCCGGTCATGTTCTGGATCCACGGTGGCGCGCTGCTTACTGGCGAGAGCGACGATTACGACGCGCGAGCGCTGGTCGCTCAAGGGGTGGTCGTAGTCACTATCAACTACAGGCTCGGTCCCCTGGGCTTTCTGTCACATCCGGCGCTTACGGCCGAAGGTGGTGGCGCTTCCGGCAATTATGGGCTGATGGATCAACAGGCCGCCTTGCTATGGGTCAAGACCAATATTGCGGGCTTCGGCGGCGATCCGACCAACGTCACGATCTTCGGCGAGTCCGCCGGCGGCCTGAGTACGCATTCGCAGATCGTTTCGCCTTTGGCGGCCGGGCTGTTCCAAAAAGCGATCGTCGAGAGCGGCAGCTACAGCCTGACGCCGCCGACTCTAGCGGTGGCCGAAGGTTGGGGGCAAAACTTTGCGACCGGCGCTGGTTGCACCACCCAGACGGCCGCTTGCCTGCGCGGCCTTTCGGTCGCCACGATCATCGCCAACGCCACCGCCCTACAAGCCGCGGGAAGTACGTTGCCGACCGTCGACGGCAAGGTACTGACAAAGACGTTCGCAGACGCGTTCGCAAGCGGCACGTTCAACAAGGTGCCAATGATCGAAGGCACCAACCAGCACGAATACAGCTTGTTGTCGGCAGTGACGGTTGACACGGTGCTGGGCCACGCGATCGGAGCCAGCGACTATCCGACGCAGATCAACGCTCTCTTCGGTCCGGCATTCGGCAGTGCAGTGCAAGCGACCTACCCGCTCACAACGGCACAGACGCCGGCGCAGACCTTTGACAATGTGCTCACCGATGCGGTCTTCACCTGCAACGCGCGCAAGGCCGCAAAACTAATCTCGGCCCAAGGCGTGACCCTCTACGCTTATGAATTCGCCGATGCCAACGCGCCGATGGTCTTCGTGCTTCCACCGCGTTCAGAGGGCTATGGCGCCTACCACGCTGCCGAAATCCAGTACGTATTCCCTGGCAATCAGACGATTTACTTCGGCGCGCCGTTCACCGCTGCGCAATCAGATCTGTCGGCCAGGATGGTGGGCTTCTGGACGACGTTCGCCAAGACGGGTAATCCGAACGCAGCGAGCAGCGGTGCGGCATGGCCTGCATACACGGCGGCCAACGACACTTATCTGACGCTGGCCCCAGGCGCAATCACGACGACGACACAGATTTCCGCACAGCACAACTGCACGTCGTTCTGGACCCCCGGGATTTGAACCGCGAGGCCGACGCCGACGTAGCCGTTCCAAGTCTGTCCACACTAGGAGTGTGAATCTCTTGAATTTTCCTGTCGGCCCAGCCCCAGAGGAGTTCACTCTATAAGTGGGTCAACTATCGGTCAGCGCCAGCGAGCCGAGAACCGATAAAGCGGCTTTGGCCAGAACACCGCAGCGTGCGCCGGCAGTTCATCCAGCTCGGGCCATTTGAACGACCCTAACGTTGCTCGTTCCGGCAGTCCAGATCTGTTCTTCAACCGATTAGCCGCTTTGTGCGAGCCTCGATGACTGCCAATTTGCCCTAACAGCGCCGGCAGGCCACATCGGGCGCTGCGAGGGCGGCACCGACCGTTGCACTCCATTACTCGATATCACGCCTTTACCGAGTGGCGGGCGCCGAAAATGAGGTCGGAACCGACTCGTCCCCAAAGTGCACACCCTCTCAGCTGCCTCAACGAAGCAAGCCGCGGCCGTCCTGCTATCCGTGGTGCTGGCAGCTTGCGGCGGTGGCAAGGGATCGCAGGCGACCCAACCGTCGAGCGTGGCGGCTTCGTCACCCGCGTCGTCATCTTCTCCGGCTGCATCCTCGCCCGTATTGATCGCTGCCTCGTTGCAGGTCAGCGTGGAGTCACTGCCGTCCGGTGCGGGCGCAACTGCCGTCGACCTGTCAACCGCTAAGACGGACTGGCGAATCTTTTCAACGTCGTCCTGCCCACGAAGCGACAACTGCCTCGGCGATCGATCCCTCACCGGCTCGGGAATCGTCGGCGTGTACCACCTGGGCGGCGGCGATCCCAATTTCTATCAGTACGGTGTCACGATCCCGGCACTGATCATGACCTACCGTGACGGAACAGTGCGGGCCAGTGGCTCGCTCGGCCGAAGCAATCTTTGGCTCTCGAGCGACTACCGGCTGTACTCAGAGGCCGACAACTCGGTGGTCAAGACCTTCACCACCTATTGGCTGCTCTCCAACCAATACACGCAGACAACGACGCATAGTGGCGACGGCACGGTCGAGTTCACGCTGTCGATGTCCGATGGTTCGATGCCCCAGCAGATCATCACAAGGCCTGTGTCTTCAGCTGCTGAGAATGGCTTGCTGAAGGTGACTGTCAAGTACAACGCCGCCACGAATGGCCAGCAGTTGGTCATGCGGGCGCGGGTCAGCGCATCCGCGGACGGGAACACGACTCTGAGCCCGCTTGCCGCGATGCTTGATTCGCCGCCCATGCCGCCTACGGTTCGGCACGTCCCCATGGGCGCCGACGTCCAGGGCATCCTCGAGTCGGCTCGGCCCGGTGACACCCAGCTGTTCCCCACCGGCTTCACGTGGACGGGCAATCTGAATCTGGTGCCGCGCCCGAAAGTGAGCGACCTTGCGGGTGGTTACCTGCGCACGATCGTCCGGGCCGCCGATGTGACGCTAGCCCGTGGGCAGCGCGTCAAGCTCGAGGAGCCCACGGTCCGGTGGATCACTCCGAACACGTCGCCCGTTCTCACCGCGACCGGCGGCACGATCGGGTACTGGGATTTCGACGGCATCCGCTTCGATACCAGTAGCGACGTGACGTACTACCTGGTGATGCTGCTTTCCAACGGCCCTGACCACACGACGACGCTGGCCGACCTACCGCACGACTTCACCTTCACGCACGTGGTTGCGCGCGGCCGCGACTTCAGCGTCCCTGCCGGTACCGCGCCCCCATACAAGCTGCATGCTGGATTCTTCCTCGACGGGATGCACGTCGCGGTTGAGGATTCGAACGTCACGAACATCGTCGACCAGCAGGGACAGGGTGAAGCCAACGCAGTGGTCACCGCCCTCGGCAAGAACGTTTCGGTCGTCAACAACGAGTTGTCGGCCAACGGCGAGGTCGTGATGCTTTACAACTTCAATTACCCCGACAGCGAGGTTCCGCTGGTGCCGACTGGCGCAGGATTGATGCCCGACGGCATCCTCGTGAAGGACAACTACATTCACAAGGACTTCGCCAACTGGCACAGCTACGTGTCGACCAAGAACCTGATCGAGTGCAAGCAGTGCGCGAACACGCGGCTCACGCACAACCTGCTCGAATACAGCTTTGAAGGCAAGTACAGCCAGGGCCAGCACGGCGTCGCGATTGCCGTCATGTCGCGCAACGCAGCGCAGCCATCGACCAACGGCGTGCCGTGGGCGTATACGCATAACGTCGAGGTCGACCACAACATCATCCATCACGTCGGTGCCTGCTTCGGCACGCAGGGGCCGTTCGATGATGCGTGGGACGCGGCCAAGCTGGTCGCGGCCCTGGCGACGGGGGCGACCAAACCGGTCAGCGATGTCAACATCCACGACAACTACTGCGACGACGTTTCGGGCCCGATCTACGGAACCTATGACGGCCTACCGCCGCTAACGACTGGCACCTACATTGGCCTCGGCATGCGGGCGGCGGGTCCAGACAATTTCACTTTCAGGAACAACACCGTCTTAATGCGCGAGTCACTGGGGCAGACGGTCGCCCCCTACATCCTTAATGGCGTAAGCTTCCCGGGTTACACAACCAACTTCGAGACGAACGCCGGTGCCTACATGCCCACGTCGATGCCGGCGAATTTCCCGGCCGGGCGGCGCTTCGTGAATCAGGTGTACGACAGCAACGTCTTTGGCGCAGACATCCACTGCGACTCGTTCTTGAACGTCGACTGTTTTAGGGACCCCGGCACGTCGACGTTCTCCAACAACCTCGTCGTCGACGCGATCCGCGTGCCGACCTGGCTGTCGTCGTTGGCGACC
>JALYXN010000622.1 GCA_030947085.1 Pseudomonadota bacterium
TCATCATGCTATCATTGCCAGCTCACAGCCCGCCGGTCGGTGGGCTTGCGCCAAAGGTGGTGGCTCCGCTATCATCTCGCGCCTTCGTTCCACCGATGACGCGTACCGCCCGATGGCGGCAATCAGGTATTTGAAATGAAAACGTTTAGCGCCAATGCAGACAACGTCAAGCGCGACTGGTTCGTGGTTGACGCCACCAACAAGACGCTCGGTCGCCTGTCGACCGAAATCGCTCACCGTCTGCGCGGCAAGCACAAGCCGGAATACACCCCGCATTGCGATACCGGCGATTATATCGTGGTGATCAATGCTCAGAAGGTGCATGTCACCGGTGCCAAGCTGGACGACAAGAAGTATCACCGCTACACCGGTTACATCGGCAACCTGAAGACCACCAATCTCAGGGACTTGCTGGCCGCTCATCCGGAGCGTGTGATCGAGATTGCCGTCAAGGGCATGTTGCCGAAGAATCCGCTGGGCCGCGAGATGTATCGCAAGCTCAAGGTCTACGGCGGCGCCGAGCATCCGCACACCGCACAGCAGCCGCAGGCGCTGGAACTCTAAGGAATTATGATGACAATCCAGCAGAATTACGGCACTGGCCGCCGCAAGACCTCCGCCGCTCGCGTGTTCATGCGCAAGGGCAAGGGCGATATCGTGGTCAATGGCAAGACCCTCGAGCAGTTTTTTGGTCGCGAGACGTCGTGCATGATCGTGCGCCAGCCGCTCGAACTGACCGAGAATACCGAGAACTTCGATATCATGGTCACCGTCGCTGGCGGCGGCATCACCGGCCAGGCCGGTGCGATCCGTCTAGGCATCGCACGCGCCCTGATCGAGTACGACGAGACCCTGAAGTCGCCGCTGCGCAAGGCCGGCTTCGTGACTCGCGATGCCCGTGAAGTCGAGCGCAAGAAGGTTGGTCTGCACAAGGCACGTAAAGCCACCCAGTTCTCCAAGCGTTAAGCCACGGCTTTTTTTCGCGCTTCACGGTTCGGTGCCACAGGTCAGAGCGCACCGCTCCGCGTGTTAATGGGGGATCGTCTAACGGTAGGACAACAGCCTCTGACGCTGTTTATCTAGGTTCGAATCCTAGTCCCCCAGCCAGAATAGGAAACCCGCCCCCGAGGCGGGTTTTTTATGGTCTGTCTGACCAATACTGCCGCCCTTGGTGGGCGCCTGTACCGTCACCCATTCCCAGGTCGGCCTCGCTGACGGCAACACGACCAGGGCCGGGAAGGTTGTCAGGCGTGGCACACGGCCGGCATCCGGATAGGTCGCTGACGCTTTCGACCACGTGACTGTGGGCGATGACGCCTGCATTTGGAAGGTGGATTCGCCAGGTGCCGTACATACTTTGGCCGAGGTGCGCCGCCGGCTTGGCGAGGACTTGTCCAAGGCACGGCATCGAGGCTTTCCAGTGATGGATTCGGCAACGGGTCACGCGAGCGCGCGGTTCGGGTACGCGTGGGAGCAGGTTGCGCTTGCGGCTCGCGGCGACGAGGCCAGCCACTCCTGCGCGAAACAGGCCAAGTACAGGGTCGACAAACATGGTCGCCGATTGTCTCAGCCCTCGCGTGACCGATGCCTTGGCCGGCATCTTGCCCGCGGCGATATTCAGCATGCGCATGCAAGATGCTGGAAAGCGGGGTTATCCCTCCGCTGCGGCCAGTCACGCAAGCGAGCAACGACGGGCGACGGCCAGCCCGGATCTGAAGATCAACTACAGGCAGGACGATTACAGCTCGCGATCGCCCACCAGCACCACGTCGGCGGGCCGCCGCGCAAACAGGCCCACGGTAACGATGCCCGGCAGTTGATTCAGCTCGCTCTCCAGGCTGGCCGGATCGGCGATCTGCCAGTTGTGCACGTCGATGATCCAGTTGCCGTTGTCGGTAACCACGCCGTCGCGCCATACCGGCTGCCCACCGCGCTTGACGATCTCGCGACCGATCAGGCTGCGCGCCATCGGAATGACCTCGATCGGTACCGGAAACCGGCCCAGCAGGTCGACCTGCTTGCTGGAGTCGATGATGCATATGAACTTCTCGCTCGCCGCGGCGCAGATCTTTTCGCGGGTCAATGCGGCGCCGCCACCCTTGATCAGGCGCTTGTGCGGGTCGCACTCGTCCGCACCATCAATGTAGATGCTGAGCGGGCCGACACTGTTGAGATCGAGCACCGGAATGCCAAGCTTTTTTAGTTGGGCAGTGGATTGCTCGGAGCTGGAAACGGCACCTTGAACGCGGTCTTTCAGATCAGCGAGTGCTTCGATGAAGAAGGCCACCGTGGAACCGGTGCCCACCCCGACGATTGCACCATCCTCGACGTAGCGGATGGCGGCTTCGCCGGCCTGGCGTTTTTCGTTGGCGTTGCTCATGGGCATGTCGTCTGGATTGAAAGGCACATTATGACGGCGGCGTGGCTCCGTCGCGAGCAATGGTCGCGCGATGCGAACCACGTAGGAGCGGACCCTGTGCGCGATGCTCTTGCTCTGGATGCCGTAACGAAGAGCATCGCGCACAGGGTGTGCTCCTACAAGGCGGTGTGGGCTATTCGAGGGCGAGAATGTGCTTCCAGTGGGCCGCATCGATCGGCATCACCGAGAGCCGGTTGCCCTTGCGCACCAGCGGCATGTCGGCCAGTGCCTGATCGAGCTTGAGTTCGTCGAGCGTGATCGTGCGCTTGAGCTTCTTCACGAACTTTACGTCAACCAGCATCCAGCGCGGTTTGTCGCGCGAGCTGCCTGCGTCGAAATACGTGCTCTTGGGATTGAACTGGCTGGGATCGGGGTACGCATCGGTCGCCACTTCGGCGATGCCAACGATGCCAGGCGGGGCGCAGTTTGAATGATAAAAGAACACCTTGTCGCCCGGACGCATGCCGTCACGCATGAAATTGCGCGCCTGATAGTTGCGAACGCCATCCCAGGGCTCGCGTTTCTTGCGCTTCAGATCATCGATCGAGA
>JALYXN010000017.1 GCA_030947085.1 Pseudomonadota bacterium
GGACCTGGTGCGCCAGTCGAGCTCGACGCCGCCGGCGGCAACCAGATCCAGCCAGTATTCGGGTACGTCTTCGCTGCGCGCTTCCAGACGTGCGGGAAAGCCTGCTGTCACGATCTCGTCGCGGCGATTGCGCGCGTTGGCGGGCTCCTTGAACAACCCCAACGAGATCGCGTTGGGTTGATCCCCAGCGCTGACCACGAAGTAGTCATTGATATGGTGATCGCCGAGCCGCTGCGCCAGAGTGAGCGCCTGGGCACGGCTTCCGAGTGATGGCAGATAGACCCACCATCCGGTGGGCTGTGTGGTTAGCTCCTGCCGCGAACGCATGCGGATCACTTGCGGTTGGAGCGCATTGCGCGCGGTGCGCAGATCCTGCGGGGTCGCAAAAGGGCCCAGCGTTAGGCAACTGTTTGCGCCGGTGCTTCCAACCTCGGCGGTCTTGAGCGTGACCGGCGCCGCCAGGCTCGATGCCGATGATTCGGGCAGTTCCGACAACAGCCGCAATTCGGTGACGCCTGGGTCCGTGGGGCTGCCACCATGCGCATAAGGCTGACCCAGCACAAGCCACGCCCCCACGGCGATATTGAGTGCCATCAACAACACAAACAGCAAGCGCAAAACCATCCTTCCCCCGATTGACGTGCAGTACACCTTGTTTCAGACAACGCCTACGACGCGCCGTATTCATTCGCCCATACGGACAAGCCATTGAGCACCCCGCCCTGACCAAGCTCCGCGGGGCGTGACAACAGCGGCATCAGCCGCTCAGCGTCGCCGCCACCGAGTAGCAAGGTCGGCGTTGTCTCAAAACGAGGCGCCACCCGAACAACAAAGCGCTCGATCAGTGCGGCGGCGGCCTGCCAGCAGCCGGAAACGACGGCATCGGCGGTGTTGTCAGCCCAGTCCAGAATCTCACCGGGTCGTTCCGGGCGCACCTGAACGGTAGCCTGCAACAGCGATTGCTGCATCAGTTGCGGACCCGGCGCGATCAGTCCGCCCAGATGGCGGCCATCAGCGGCCAGTGCATCCAGCGTCAGCGCGGTTCCCACGCCGGCAAGCACGCAGGGCGCACGATGGCCGGCAAACGCCGCGACCATGGCCAGGAAACGGTCGACGCCGAGCCGCTGCGGTTCGGTGTAGGCATTGCGCACACCGCAGGCGTGGGCGGGCGTGCGCAGCCAGACCGGGGATCGCGAAAACAGGCGTTCGCTGATGGCCGTGACCCGCATTTCGCGCCGGTGATCGACAACGGATGCGCCGATCACCACGTCCGGTGTCGGCAAGCCGGCCCAAGCGGCTTCCAGCTGCAAGTCAACATCGTCCTGCCAGTCCAGGGCACCACGCGAAAGCCAGCCTTGCGGCTGCAGCTGGAGTGCCCATTTGAGGCGGGTATTGCCCATGTCGAGCAGCAGTTTCATGCGCGGCGCACCGTGACTTCGGCACTGTCGATCCGGCGCACACTGCCGTCGGTCATGCCGACCAGCAACGCGCCGCGTGCGTCCACGCCCGCACCGATGCCTTCGAACTCGCCGAGTGCGCCGCTCAGCTGCAATGGCTGATCGCGCAGCAGATCATGCCGTTCAAAGTCACCAGCAAAGCCCGAAAAACCCGCTTGCTCGAATTGCCGCAACCCCTCGACGAGGGACGTGATCAGGGCGGCCGCCACGCGATTGCGATCCGCCAGCACGCCGTCGGTCAATGCAGCGACGTCGCATGCCGGCTGTCCGGCCTGTACACGCAGCGCCGGCGTCAGTCGAAGATTCAGGCCCACGCCGATGACCGCTGCACATGGCCCCTGATATTCACCGCTCAGCTCGACCAGGATGCCGCCGAGCTTGCCACGCTTCCCGTCACCGGCATGGGCAAGGATGTCGTTTGGCCATTTCAGGCCTGCGCCAGCGATCCCGAGTCCATCCAGGGCGCGCAGCACCATCACGCCGATCGCCAGCGACAAGCCGCTCAAGGCGGCAAAGCCGTGTTCAAACCGCTTGACGCAGGACAGATACAGATTCAGCCCCGGTGGCGACAGCCATTGGCGCCCGCGGCGGCCCCGTCCAGCGGTCTGGGTTTCCGCCAGCACGATGCTCATGTCCATGGCCGCGGCACCGCGGCGCTGCAGTTCGCTGGACGTGGAGTCGAGCTCCCAATGCACCTCCAGCGTACCCAGCGAGTCGGCCAGCGCAGTCGGTAACAGCGTGCGGATCTTCTTTTCGTCCAGCATCTGCAACGGCCAGGGCAACTGATAGCCGGCCCGTCCGCGCGATTCGATCGGCACGCCGCGGACACGCAAGGCCTCGATCTGCTTCCAGATGGCGGCTCGCGTCACTCCCGCCCGTTCTGCGAGGCCAGCGCCGGAAAGTGGCTCGCCATCAGCAAGCAGACCGAGCAGCTGGGTCAACTGCATGGGCGTGCCTTCGCCGGGCGTACCGCGGTTTGCTCACGCGGCGATGCAGAAAAGATTGAGGGGAAAAAGATCATCAACAACATGTTAGCCCGGCTGACCTGTCATGCGGCGTTCCGGCGCCTGACAGCTTAATCGGCGCCCTGCTGCGGCACTGGCAGCGTGAACAAGTTTCTGAGACGATCGGGCCCTTCGCTTGCGAGTCAGGGGCTTGATCGCCATGCGCGTCATTCATCTAGTTATCGGTTGCGCCTTGTGCATTGTCGGCATCGGCGGTGCAGCGGCGACGAGTGCGGTCACCCAGGACCCGGGTGGCTCCGCGCAAACCTTGATTGATAACGGCAGTGCCTCCAGCGGTAGTGCCGCCGGTGGCGGTGATGCGACGGGCCTGTCTCGTGACTGCCCGCCGACCAGCAATGACAACATCCCGGTAAGCGCCTCTCCCAGTGGCAATGATCATTCCAGTGGTGGTGCCGTTACGCCGTCACCCGGTCATGGCCCCCATCTGGGCTGGCAATCGTTGCTGCCTGGATCCATTCAGTAAGCGCTCGGCCTATGCCGGGACGTTGGTGGCAAACACTCAAAGCCCGCTTCGAGCCGCCGCCGGTTGCTGATCCACTTTGGCGCCGCGCCCTGATCGCCTGTCCGCTGGCACGCCGACTGGATGCCGAACAGCAACAAAAACTGCGACACCTGGCCACCCTGTTCCTCGCCCGCAAGCGTTTTCACGCACTCGCCGGCGCTGTTCTGGACGACTACTGGCGACTGCTGATTGCCATGCAGGGTTGTCTGCCGGCCCTGCAACAAGGCGTCGGCAGCCTGCGGGGCTGGCGTGAGGTGCTGATTTATCCAGGCGAATTCAAGGTTCGCCGCAGCCATCATGACGACCGCCCCGGCGTGGTCACCGAGGTGGACGAGATGCGTATCGGCGAGGCCTGGGCGCAAGGGCCGCTGGTGCTATCGCTGGCGGACGTGCAGCTGGATCTGGAGCAGCCATGGGATGGATACAACGTGGTTGTGCACGAGATGGCTCATAAGCTGGACATGCTCGACGGCCCGCCGGATGGCGTTCCGCCACTGGTGGCCATTCAACGTCGGCGCTGGGTGCAGCAATTTCAGCAGGCGTTCGAGCGTCTGCGCGACGCTGCGCAGGACAGCCCGATCGATGCTCAAGCCACCGCAAGCCTTGGCGAGTATTTTGCCGTGGTCAGTGAAATGCACTACTCGCAACCGGTGCTTTTGCGCCAGGCCGAACCGGAAATTGCCGCCCTGCTGCGTACGTACTACGGCCATTCGCCGGCCGAGGGCCGCGAGCCGCCCGGCGTCTGCCGTCAGCGCCGACGATGAGATCAGCTCGGCGGCAGACTGACGCTGAAACGGGCGCCTTCCAGTTCCGCTGAACGGTCGACGACCAGTTCACCCAGATACGCATGCACGATGTCCTGCACGATCGACAAACCGATTCCATGCCCCTGCACGCGCTCATCGCCGCGAACACCGCGCTGGAGCACCTTCTCGATCTTGTCTTCGGCAATCCCGGGACCATCGTCTTCGACGCTCAGGCGAAGCCCGGGACGCTGCTGCCGGCCGCTGATCGGTTGCATGCTCACCACCAGCAACACCCTGTGCTGCGCCCATTTGAAGGCGTTTTCCAGCAGGTTGCCGAGCAATTCCAGCAGGTCGCCCTGCTCGCCGTAGAACACGGCGCCATCCTCGATGTCGAACTCGCATAAGACGTTCTTGGCGGCGTAGACCTTTTCCAGACTCTGCACCAGATCCTCGGCATGACCGGCAATCGGCACGGCGCTGGCAAAGGTCTGGCGTCCCGACGTCGCCGCGCGCGACAGCTGGTAAGCGACCAGCTCGTTCATCCGTCGCACCTGATCGAGCACATTGCCGCGCCGGGTCGGCTCGTCACCCGCCGTGGATTCAAGCTGGGAACGAATCACCGCCAACGGTGTTTTCAGACTGTGTGCCAGGTCGGCCAGCGTGTGCCGGTAGCGCGTTCGCTGCTCGCGCTCGTTGGTGATGAAGGCATTGATGCGCTCGGTCAGGCCGGTGAGCTCCAGCGGATACTGACTGTCCAGTTGCTCGCTGTCGCCACGTTCGACCCGGCTCATGTCGCTGGCCACCTTGCGTAATGGGGTCAGGCTCCAGCGCAGAAGAAAAAGTTGCAGCAGGATCAGCATCACGCCCAGAATCGACAACCAGATCACCAACGTGCGCCGGTAACCGGCGTTCTCGCCCTCGAACTGGTCTTCCGTGCGCGCCACCGTCATCGTCAGATGCGCGGATTTCCCCGGTTCCGTGTCCAGCGCCACGCCGTAGCTGTAGTAATAAAGGCGTCCCATGCGCGAATCGATGGGGCCGACAAAAACGCTCTCGCCTGGCTTCAGCGGTTTGAGAAAGCTGAAATCCCGCCCGATCGCCGACGACGACTCCCAGTGAAAATCGTTGTCGCCCGACGCTACGGCATACAAACCCGAACCGGGCCGCGAAAAATTCGGATCCGGCAGCGTGTCCACCGGTGGCAGCAGCTTGCCGTAACGGTTGGTATCGGTATTGGTAATGTAGGCCAAGGCAAAGTTCTGCAGCCGTTGCTGCAGACCGATGAGTGCGCGTTCCTTGTTGGCCTGGGACAGGGTCAGCCCGACCAGGCCAAGAAACCCTGCCAGTACGAACCCGGTGGCGATCGCCGCTCGGGCCGCCAGCGACAGCGGACCTCGCGGCGGCACCGGCTTATTCGTCGTCGCCGTCGGTGCGGGGGATCGCAAAGCGGTATCCGCGGCCACGTACCGTCTCGATGGGTTTCAGGGCGCCCTCCGGATCCAGCTTGCGCCGCAACCGGCCGATGAAGACTTCCAGCACGTTGGAATCGCGGTCGAAATCCTGCTGGTAGATGTGCTCGGTGAGGTCCGCCTTGGACACCAGCTCGCCGGCGTGCAGCATCAGATATTCCAGCACCTTGTACTCATAACTGGTCAGATCCACCAGCTTGCCTTCCACCGTCACTGTCTGCGCGGTCGTGTCCAGCTTGATCATGCCGCAGGCCAGGATCGGCTTGGACCAGCCGCTGGCCCGACGCACCAGTGCGTTGATACGCGCCAGCAGTTCTTCGACATGAAACGGCTTGACCAGATAATCGTCGGCGCCGTATTTCAGCCCCTCGACCTTGTCCTGCCAGCTGCCACGAGCGGTGAGGATCAAAATCGGATAACGCTGACCGGCCTCACGCAGCGCCTTGACCAGATCCATGCCCGACATCTTGGGCAGGCCCAGGTCGATGATGGCCAGATCAAACGGCACTTCACGACCGAGATAGATACCCTCTTCGCCGTCCTGCGCTGCGTCGACCGCAAAACCGTCCCGCTTCAGCCGTGCCGCCAGCGTCTCGCGCAACGGCGCCTCGTCCTCGACCAAAAGGATGCGCATCAGTGTTTCTCCTTGCGGCCCGCATGCTTGCCGGGCGAATTCTTGATTGACTTCGTGGATGCCGGGTTCTTGCCTGAATCGGCAGAGACCGCCATTACCTTTACGTGTCCATCAGGAGTCAGCACCTTGATGCGATACTCCTGCCGACGTCCCACTCTGCGCGATTCCGCGGAAAGCACCTTGCCCCCAGTGTCACGCTGCACGTCAAGCACAGCTTGATCCAGTGTCACCGCAGGTTTGGTTTGCGCCAAAACCGGCGCAGCCATACCCGACCCAACCATTATGAACAGAGCAAGGATGAAGTTTTTGTGCGTTGCCATGCGCGAAAACCACCGTACTGGTTGCAAAACGGCCAGCTTAGACACACAAGGCTGAATAGGGGCCGGACAGGACGCCACCGTTACGCCGCAGCCATGCACGGCTCAAGCGCTCGCTCAAGCAATTGCCAGTCGGCGCCGGGCAAGTGAGCGCCCTCGCTGATGGTACGCCGAAACGCCCGCGCGCCAGGCTCGCCCTGATAAAGCCCGAGCAGGTGCCGGCTGATGTGCTTGAGCGCTGTACCCCGAGCTAATTCTGCCTCTACATACGGACGCAGATGGCGCAGCACGTCCGCACGCCGCGGCAACGGCTCGCCGTAGATGGCTGCCTCCACTTGCGCCAGCAGAAACGGGTCGTGATAGGCCGCCCGCCCCAGCATCACGCCATCGAGCTGCGCCAGATGCGCCTGCACCTGATCGATGGTGGTGATGCCGCCGTTGATGACTACGACCAGCTGCGGAAACTCGCGCTTGAGTCGGTAGACCCGCTCGTAGTCCAGCGGCGGGACGTCACGATTCTCTTTGGGAGACAGCCCTTGCAGCCACGCCTTTCTTGCATGCACCGCCAGCACGCCGACACCGGCTTCCAGCATGGTCTCGGTGAAATGCTGCAGCCCGGCGTAGTCGTCCTGATCATCCACGCCGATACGGCATTTCACCGTCACCGGCACGGACACGGCATCGCGCATCGCCCTGACGCAATCGCCAACCAGCGCCGGCTCACGCATCAGGCAGGCACCGAACCGGCCCGCCTGCACTCGGTCGGAAGGACAGCCTACGTTGAGATTGATCTCGTCGTAACCCGCCTCGGCACCGAAGCGAGCCGCCTGCGCCAGTTCGTGCGGATCGCTGCCGCCAAGCTGCAACGCCAGCGGATGTTCCTGCTGACTATGCTCGAGCAGCCGCAGCTGCTTGCCGCGCACTAGCGCCGCGCTGGTCACCATTTCGGTGTACAGGCGCGTGTGTGGTGACAGCAGCCGATGAAAGTAGCGACAGTGACGGTCGGTCCAGTCCATCATCGGGGCTATACAAATGCGCCAGGAGGCGGCATCCATCAGCGGTCGTGGGGGGGTTGCAAGGCTCATCAGGCCATCATTGTCGGCGATCAGCCGTGCCCGCGTCACGCAGCGCAAAGGAATGCGCCCACAACATCACGCCTTGCGTGGCTTGGGACTTGCTCTCGACCGGGCCGCACGCGAGCGAATGGTCCGCTGACCCATCGCTCAGCTTTTCCCCGGCCGCATCATCCGCAGCGAAGCGACGCGCAGGGCCGCGCCGACCACGGTGATCACGCTCGCGATGACCACCCTATCCGTGAAATACAAGGCGACTGCGCCGAACAACAACGCCACAAACAGGTATCTGAACAGTCACGCCGAAGCCTGGTGCCGCGGACTATGCGCCGCCAATCCCGCGTACAACCCGGGCAGCCCCAGGGACCCATAGGTCGCCGCCGTGGCAAGTTCACAGGCCATCATCCCGGCATGGCTGACCGCTCCGGCATGATCGGTCAGCAGGAAGCGGATCACCACCGGCATCAAGGCCACCTGACTGAGCAGCAGCAGGTTGGAGCAGGTGGTGGGGTTGTCCACCTCGCGCAGGTGGGCAAGGCTGCGGCGATGCGCAAACCACACGCCCGCAATGATGGTGAAGCTCAGAAAATAAGTGCGCAGCGGAGTCGCCCAAACCTCGAACAGCGATTTCCCGGCGCCCGTTCCGGCTTGAGCTCCACTGCCGACAGGGTCATCGCAATCGCGAAGACACCATCGGACATCATCACCCGCCGATCCAGCAGACGCTGACGCCCATGCTCCTCGCGCAGCGTCGGCGATGCCTTGCTTTCCCTATGACCTGTTCGCCTGAACTTGAACGGTCACATGGTGCCGCAGAACGCCTCCGGCAGGAACGGGCCGGATCCAGGTACTGGCTTGGCGAGGAACGGCATCTTTTCACCCGAAATGTCGAAACGGTCATGACCTGCGCGACGACCGCCATTCCCGGACAAGGCGGACTTTCACCCTTATCCCGGATTGGGTTCCTTTATCGGCCTCATGACCTTTTTGCGGGACTTAGCCGTCTTCGGTGCAGCCGTCTTCGCGTCGGGTGCCGCTGGCTGAAGCACCAGAGGCGAGGCACCGGGCTGGCCCTTGGCGGCGCCGGCCTGCAGCAATGCACACAGTGAATCGAAGCGGCAGCAGCATTCCTGGAAGACGCCCTTGTCGTCGGTGGTGCCGAGTGCAGCGTAGTGATGAAGCCCTCGCGGCGGCAGTGCGGCCGGGCCGTTGGTCCCATCCGTCGCAACTACCATCGGCCAGTCAAGCTGGCCGATGCCGGCGACGCGAGCGGTTATCAGCCAGTAGTCGCCGGTGGCATACACGCCACCGGGTTCGAACGAAACCTGGATGCCGTCTTCCAGCACCACCGGCGCGCCCTCTCCGAGCACCAACACCCCTTCTGCACTCAGCGCATCCGCCTGATCCCAGCGCCGCAACAGCGCATGCTTGCGCGGGTCGTTGCTCGGTTGCCACGGTGTCACGTTCTTCGGCACCTGCAGGGTCACGTTGCAACTCGCGATATCGATGGCGATCACCTGCAGCAAGGGAAATGCGCGCTGACCCAGCGTGTAAGCATCGTCGACCCGCTCGACCCAGTCGTTGACCGCCAGCCCGAGCCGGGCATCGCGACCGAGCCGGCCCAGCGTCACCACCTGTTGCGCACTGCCATCGTCGGCGGTGGCGCCGGATACGCTGCGGATGATCGGAAACACCACCGAACCGTTCTCGCGCGACCACTTAAACGTGGCCGCGCCGGCCAGCCCGCCCTGATGGATCTCGACCCGGTAAAGCTGGTTCTCGCAACCGCGGTAGCGCGCGTCCGCGGCGATGACGCAGGGATCGGCACCGGACTCCACCGGTCCCAGCTCGGCCCGCATCCGCGGCAACGCATACGCCTCTCTTGCACCCAACAGCTGGCGCAGCAGCGCGCACGGGGAGGCGTCAGCGCTGCCCTGGTCGATGCTGTTGCGCAGGTTGCCGACGTCGACCAGCTGCTGCTTGATGGTGGCGATGTCGGCGGCACCGGTGCTGGCTTTTTGTCGCGCTTTCAGCGCGCTGGTGACATCGTCGAGGCGCTGGTCCGCCCGCGCGCGGTCGAGTGTGCGCACCTGCCACACCACCTGCGCACGCGACGCGGTGTCGATGCCGTCGAGCGCGACATCGGCCAGCGCCGGTGCCTCGAGCGCCGATACATGCTGCTCCCACACGTCCAGCCACAGCACGAAACCCGTCGGCGGGTTCTCGAAGCCACTCTTGCCGTCGCTCACGCCGTAGTCCGGTGTCGGCGCCTGCGGCTGCGCGGCCAACGTGCAGGCCGCCTCGTTCACGCACAGGATGCCGTCGACATAAAAGTGACCCGGTGCCAGTTGCCAGTCAGTCAGCGGTAACGGCTGGCTGCTGCCGTCCGCATTCGTCGTGGCGCTGGTGATGGCGAAACCGCGGCCTGCCGCCCAGCACGGGCCGACCAGATCGCGCACCAGCGTGCGCAGCAGATGCAGCTGGATATGTGCCTGTTCGTTCCAGTCCGCGTCCAGCAGCACGCGGCCTTGCTGTTGCAAGACCTGGCTGTAATGCCGGGCCGGATCGAAGCTGACGCGTGCAAAGTCGCCTTTCATGTCGATCTCCTAGGTCGAAAACAAGATGCCGGTGTTCGTGCCTGCCGGCGCGTATTCGTGCAAGCGCGCCGCAAGATTGGCCTCGCGCTGCGGTTCGTACAGGTCGTGGTAGACGCCTATCGCCGAATGATCGGACGCACCGCTGCGAATTTCTTCGCAGCAAGCGTCGTCCAGACGCAGATAGTACGGCGAGGTAAAACGCTGGTTGCAGAACTGCGGCACGACCCGCCATCGTTCACGCGCGC
>JALYXN010000195.1 GCA_030947085.1 Pseudomonadota bacterium
GGTGACGCGAAGACCCAGGGGAGAGGTTCGCGCCAGTGGCGGCTCAGGGAGGTGAGCCCGCCGTGGATGCCGTTGCGTGCATCCGAAGACTTTGAACGCGCTTGGCGGCGAAAGTTGCACCGTTCGACAAGAAATCTCGATTGAGCGTTGACCTCGCCGACGATTCCGTTCAACCCATTGTATAAATGGAAAAAAATAATAGCGGCTGCACCCCCGACGTGGCGTTTGGTTCAGCTGTCAGTGGGCTTCGTCCCAGTTATTACCCACACCGACGTCGACCAGCAGCGCGACCGCGAGTTGCGCCGCGCCCGACATGCGCTCGATCACGCCGGCGCGTACGGCATCGACCGCGTCCTGGCGAACTTCGAATACCAGCTCATCGTGCACCTGCATCAGCATGGTGGCGTCGTCGCGACCATCGAGCCAGGCGGCGACGCCAATCATCGCGCGCTTGATGATGTCGGCTGCGCTGCCCTGCATGGGCGCGTTGACCGCGGCGCGCTCGGCACCCTGGCGCAGGCCCTGATTGCGCGAGGTGAGATTTTCCAGGTACAGCCGGCGCCCGAAAAGGGTTTCGACGTAGCCGTCGCGATGTGCCTGTTCGCGAGTGGCCTCCATAAAGGCGCGCACGCCGGGATAGCGCGAAAAATAGCGACCCATGTAGTCGCTGGCTTCTCCCCGATCGACCCCGAGCTGGCGCGCCAGTCCGAACGCGCTCATGCCGTACATCAGACCGAAATTGATCGCCTTGGCGGCGCGGCGCTGATTATGGGTGACGTCTAGCGCCGGCACGCCGAACACCTCGGCGGCGGTGGCGCGGTGCACGTCGCCGCCTTCGCGAAATGCCTTGAGCAGCCCTTCGTCGCCGGACAGGTGCGCCATGATGCGCAGCTCGATCTGCGAATAATCCGCCGCCATCACCTTCCACCCCGGTGGCGCAATGAATGCCTGGCGAATCCGGCGACCTTCCTCCGTACGCACCGGGATATTCTGCAGGTTCGGGTCGGACGAGGAGATCCGGCCGGTAGCCACCGAGCCCTGGTGATAACTGGTATGCACGCGGCCGGTGCGCGGATTGACGATGCTGGAGAGCTTGTCGGTATAGGTCGAACGCAGCTTGGCCAGGCTGCGGTAGTCAAGGATCAACCGCGGCAGGTCATGCGCATCGGCCAAGGCCGCCAGCGCCTCCTCGTTGGTCGAGGCCTGACCTTTGGGAGTTTTCAGTTTTGCCTGCAGGCCCAGCTCGTCGAACAGGATCACCTGCAGTTGCTTGGGCGAATCCAGATTGAACTCCCGTCCGGCCATGGCGTGCGCCTGTCGCTGCATTTCCAGCATGCGCTTGCCCAACTGCTGGCTTTGCCGCCGCAGCTCGTCACCGTCGATCAGCACGCCGCGTCGCTCCATCGCCGCCAGCACTGGCACCACCGGCATCTCGATGTCCTGGTAGACCTTGCGCAGCGCTGGCACGCTCTCCAGCAACGACCACAGTGCCAGATGCAGTCGCAAGGTGACGTCGGCAGCTTCGGCGGCGTGACGGCAGGCGGTATCCAGATCCACCTGCGAAAACGGAATCTGCTTCGCACCCTTGCCGGCCACATCGGCATAGTTGACCGTGGTGTAACCGAGGTATTTCAGCGCCAGCGAATCCATGTCATGGCGCGTGGAAGTGGCGTTCCAGACGTAGGACTCGAGCATCGAATCATATTTCAGGCCCTGCAGGGCAATCCCGTAGTGCGACAGCACATTGATGTCGTACTTGGCGTGCTGACCCAGTTTGGGCAGGGCCGGGTCTTCGAAGATCGGCTTCAACGCGGCCAGGACGAGATCGCGATCCAGTTGCGTCGGCACCCCGGGATACTCGTGACCGAGCGGGATATAGCACGCCTTGCCCGACTCGACCGCGAAACTGACACCGACGATGTCGGCCAGCATGGCGTCGAGGCTGGTGGTCTCGGTGTCGAACGCAATCAGTTCGGCATGACGAAGCTTTTCCAGCCAATCGTCGAAGGCGTTTTGCGTGGTGACGAGTTCGTATTCACCCGGTGCATGTAGGAGCGCATCCTGTGCGCGATCGACGGGCATGGCCCGCCCGGAGCCACCTACGGCAGCATCGACATCGACATCGACGTTAACGGCGTCGCGCACAGGGTGCGCTCCTACAGTGCCCTCCAGCTCCTTCAATGCGGCCTTGAATCCGTAGCGGGTGTACAACTCGCGCAATTGCTGCACGTCCGGTTCTCGTTGGGCCAGATCGGTCGGCCCCACGTCGAGCTGCACGTCGGTCTTGATCGTCACCAGCTCGCGCGACAGCGGCAGCTGCGGCAAGGCGGCACGCAGGCTCTCGCCAATCTTGCCGCCGATCTTGTCGGCATTGGCCATCACCTCGTCCAGCGTCGGATATTGCGCCAGCCACTTGGCGGCGGTTTTCGGCCCGCACTTGGCTACGCCCGGGATGTTGTCGACGGTGTCGCCAGTGAGTGCCAGGAAGTCAATGATCTGCTCCGGCCTGACGCCGAACTTGTTCATGACCCCGTCATGGTCCATGACCGTGTTGCTCATGGTGTTGATCAAGGTGATATGCGAGCCGACCAGCTGCGCCATGTCCTTGTCGCCGGTGGACACCAGCACCTCGATGCCGAGCGCCTGCGCCTGCAGCGCCAGGGTGCCGATCACGTCGTCCGCCTCGACTCCGGGCACCCGCAGGATCGGAAAGCCTAGTGCGCCGACAATCTTTAGCATCGGCTCGACCTGCGCGCGCAGGTCGTCGGGCATCGGCGGGCGGTGCGCCTTGTACTGGTCGTACAGATCGTCGCGGAAGGTCCGGCCGGGGGCGTCGCTCACGAAGGCCAGGTATTCGGGCTGGGCGTTCAGCGTCGCCCGCAACATGTTGACCACGCCGAACAAGGCGCCGGTCGCTTCGCCCTGCGCATTGCTCAATGGCGGCAGCGCATGGAAGGCGCGATAAAGATAGGACGAACCGTCGATGAGAATGAGTTTTGGCATAGCCCATTCTCGCATGCGGCAACGACATGGCGCTTCACGAAAACGGCGCTGGTGCGCTGCTATGATCTGTTTCCCGATGGAGGTTTGCCGCGATGAAAACCACTGCCCTGCTGGCGTCGACCCGCGCCCTTGTTGCCTCGAGCTTGTTGCTGTCGGGCCTGTTGGCGTCCGCTGTCTTTGCTCAGACCCGGCCGTCGACCAACGTGCCGCCGCCGCCGGGCATGAACGACCCCGGGGTTACGGCGGTGACGCCCCCCAGTCCCGCGCCGACACAGACAGCGCCGTCAACTTCGGGCCACATGCCGGACCTGAAGCCGCAGGCGCTGCCATCGATGAAAAGCGGTGACAGTCGACTCGGCCGACCGAAAGGGAGCGTGCCGGATGTCCAGGTGCGTCAGGACGGCGACAACAGCGTGCAGGAATACAGCCGCAACGGTCAGGTCTACATGGTGGTGGTCACGCCCAAGAGCGGCATCGCCCAGACTTACATGGTCGACCCGCAGGGCCGCATGGTCGACGAGCACGGGCAAAAGCCGGTACGACCGGTGATGTACAAGGTGCTGGAGTGGGGCAAGGCGCCGCCGCCGGCCGAGCCCTCGTCGAACACGCCGACGCCGGACAGCGGTCACTGATGCGAATGGCACTTACTTAAGCTCGTCATCCCCGCGAAGGCGGGGATCCAGCGGCTTCGATGGCCCGTCCATGTCCGAAGTCACAGGATTCCTGCTCTCGCAGGAAAGACGAAAAGAAGACTTTACGCTTGAGTAAGTGCCATTCGTAACTGAACCACATCCCGTGCGCTGCTGATGGCGACGACGGCGAGCCCATGAAACCTTGAAGTGGGGTATGCGATGCAACTGCGTGAAAGCTGGCTGCTGTTCGCCCTTGGCTCGGCGGTATTCGCGGCGCTGACCGCCTTGTTCGGCAAACTCGGCGTGGTCGGCATCAACTCCAACCTCGCCACCTTCATTCGCACCGTGGTCATCCTGTTTGTCACCGCGGGCATTCTCAGCTTGCGTCAGGAATGGGCCAAGCCCAGCGGCCTGCCGTTGCACAGTTGGCTGTTTCTGGTGCTCTCGGGCATCGCCACTGGGCTGTCATGGCTGTGCTATTACCGGGCGCTTCAGCTGGGGCCGATCAGCAAGGTCGCACCGGTCGACAAACTCAGTGTGGCGCTGGCAATCGTGTTGGGTCTGGTCTTTCTCGGTGAGCGTCCTAGCTGGCCGCTGCTGATCGGTGGTCTGCTTATCGTCGCTGGCGCGATAGTGATCGCGTTGTTCTGACCCCGTTCACTCGGTGTCGTCCAGCTCCTTGTAGTGACGGAAGATACCGTCCTCGTTGAACGGCAGTCGGCGCGATGACGCGAGATAGGCGGCGATATTCGGCCGTGCCGCGATGCGTGTCTTGAGGGCGAGCAACAACGGCAAATCCTTTTCCAGCCGCTGCATCGCGCGGGGAAACGCGTACTCCAGCCCCACCGTCAGCTGGAACAGCGACAGATCCACATACGAGAACTGACCAAGCGCATAGTTGCCGCCACCGCGCTGCAGCACCTGCTCGAAATAGCCGAGGTATTTCGACAGTCGCGTGTCGCGCAGATCGGCCGACCGTCGCCGCGCCTCCTTGCGCTGGTCCTTGTAATACAGGCCGCTGGCGATCGGGTGATGGCTGTCGTGCACTTCGGCCACCAGGTCGCTGATGGTTAGTTCGACCTGATGCGCGTACAGGCGTCGGCTTTCGCTGGTGGGGACCAAACCCAATGGCGGCCCGAGGAACTGAAGGATGTTGGCCACTTGGGCGATCACGGTTTTCCCGGCCTTAAGGAACGGGGGCGCAAAAGGTAACGGGCCATCCTGGTTGCCCGCCAGAAATGGCGTGATGGCCTCATCGCCCTGTTCGCGGGCGACGTCGTCGTAGTCAGCGCCTGCTTCCTCCAGCGCCAGGCGAATGAATTCGCCGCGACCCTGGATGCCGGTCCAGTAATACAGTTCGTAGCGCATGGCGACCTCCGTGACGAGGACACCATGGTGACGCCGGCCGCTTCTACGCGACGTGCATGCGCGCATGTGG
>JALYXN010000023.1 GCA_030947085.1 Pseudomonadota bacterium
GGAACAAGCAACAGGCCAGCGAAGGCGGCCAAGGCCGCCTGGATTGCGTTTGCCATTGCATCGGGCTTTTTCCTGTTCGAATTTGTGACCCGGGTCGAACCCAGCCTGGCTGCGGACCCGATCAAGCAGTTCTACCATTTGTCGGATGCGCGTTTCGGCACGCTGTCGAGTCTGTTCTTCTGGGTATATGCGCCGATGCAGATCGTGGTGGGGTTGTTGCTCGACCGCTACGGCGCGCGGCGTTTCGTGTTGCTGGGCAGTTTCTGCTGTGCGGCCGGGGTGCTGGTTTTTGCGGCCAGCGATCATGTGCTGGTGGGGCAGCTGGGGCGGATGCTGACGGGTTTTGGCGCGTCGTTCGCTTTTGTGGCTGCGCTGTGGCTGGTCAACCACTGGTTTGCACCGGAGCGCTTTGCGCTGCTTTCCAGCATCGTCAATGCGGTGGGGATGCTGGGCACGGCGATCGGTGGCGTGGTGCTGTCCGGACTGATCGGCAGCGCGGGATGGCGCGAGGTGTTCGTCGCCACCGGCGGAGCCGGCATGGTGATTTTTCTGCTGGCGCTGGTCTTCCTGCACGAGCCACCGTCGCCGGCGGCCACGGCGACGAGTCCCGTCGCGACGCATGTCCGGCAAAGTCTGTTGGCCGTGCTCGGCAACCGTCGCACCTGGGCGATCGCGCTGATCAGCCTGCTCTATTACGTGCCGGTCAACGTGTATGGCGGCCTGTGGGGCACGACCGAACTGGTGCGCAACCATCATGTCTCGGCGCTGAGGGCGGAGACGCTGGTCTCGCTGATCTTCTGGGGCATCACCGCGGGCAGCGTGTTTGGCGGCTGGTTATCGGACCGCCTGGGCCATCGCAAGTGGCTGGTTTTCGTCGGCGCGCTGTTCACGGCGCTGGCTTACGCAGGTGCGCTATGGCTGCCCGTACCGATCTGGCTGGAAGCGGGTCTCTTGTTCGCGGCCGGATTTTTCGGCGGCCCGCAGATGCTGACTTTCGCCATGGCAAAAGAAGGACAGGCGAACCGGCTGACCGGTACCGTGGTGGCCTTCGTCAACATGATCGGCATTGCCGGCGCGATGATCTTCCAGCCGCTGGTGGGCTATCTGGCCGATCTGAGCGGTGGCGATTTCCAGCTGGCGCTGACGGTGGTGCCGGTGTGCGCGGGGCTGGCGGCGGTGTTGGTACTGCTGCTGCCCGAATATCGCCATCCCGAACATCAGCCGGGCGCCCTTCGGCCAGCCTGAGAAGTATCACTGCTGGGCTTGCGCCAGGATCCGCTAATATCAACCTTGCTACTCCCTCGCATCGCCCGACGGCAGGCTTCGCCGTCACGCTTCACGCATGATCCGGTCGCGTTTCTGCCACTGCGGTCGCCCAGGGTTCCCATGCCGGGATACGCCACCCGTCAGTTCACCGTTCCTGTCGGTGGACACGACTACCTGATTCGCGCGCTGAGCGATCGGCAACAGTTTGCCGATCCCGATGGCGCCGCGGAACGCATCGGCATTTCACCGGCGCTATGGGGGCTGTTCGGCCAGGTCTGGCCGGCGGGACGGCTGCTGGCAGAGGCCATGTCCACGCATGAGGTGGCGGGCAAGCGGGTGCTGGAGCTGGGCTGCGGACTGGGGCTGTCGAGTCTGGTGTTGCAGCGGCGCAAGGCGGATATCACCGCCAGCGATCACCATCCGCTGGCCGAGTTGTTCCTGCGGCGCAATGCGAAGCAGAACCAGCTGCCTTTTGTGGTTTATCACGACTTGCCCTGGGCGATTCCGGATACGCGACTGGGGCGGTTCGACCTGATCATCGGCAGCGACATTCTGTATGAGCGCGATCACGCCCAACTGCTGGCCGCGATCATGCTGCGCCACGCTAGCGATCACACCGAGATCCTGATCACCGACCCGGGTCGTGGCAACAGTGGGCGCTTCAGTAGAGCGATGGCGGCGCAGGGCTTCGGGGTGGTCGAAAAGCGCAGTCGCTTCGATGCGTCGGACATGCCACCGTTCAGCGGCCGCTTGCTGAACTATCAGCGGGCGTTCGCCCCAGCGGCGCTCGCTTCCTCTGCGGTACGTGCGCCGTGCTATACCGACAACGTCAGCACCGACAACGTCAGCACCCACGCGTTGGCACCGTAGCTGCGGCGAGAGGCGAGAAGATCGTCAGTACCTGCAAACCCGTGGCGGGGGGAGCAACCCATGGCGCGATCAAGCTGACGGCGGGTCGGATGTCGCCTCGGATGCGGCAGGCTAAAACACGTCGCCTGGCCTGCGGTGCTCTGACACAAGCGGTGAAAAGTGCGATCGAGCGTGGAGTCCCAAACACGCTTTAGGGCGACGTCAGAAGGGCTCGCTGCATGCTTTTCCAGCGCACCATGGCAAGACCTGTGCATGGCAACCCCGCCGTGAAGCACGTATCGTGAATGTTTTCCGCGGCAGATTCGTTTATGGCAACGCCGAAACCTTTTCCACAGGCTGGCTTTCTGGCCGCGCTGGAGCGCGCCGACATGTCGGCTACCCGACGGCTGGATACACCGTTGCCAACGCCGCTTTCAACCCTGTTGTTGTCGGCCGATGGCAGTGGTGAGCTGTCCGCCGCCGCGCCCACCCTGGTGGCGTTGTTGAAGGCGCGCGAAGCGATGCAGCGGGCGTCATTTCAGACCGAGCTGGCAGCGGACGAACTGCGGCGCTACCAGAAGTTTGCCAAACCGGGCCAGCCCTCGGCGCATGTGGTGCAGATGCGCAAGCAGCAAGGAGC
>JALYXN010000034.1 GCA_030947085.1 Pseudomonadota bacterium
TCGGCGACTTTGCCGCATGATCAGAGCGAATTCGAGTTGGCCCATATCGCGACCACGCCCAGCACGCGCGTCAAGCCGGTTCGCATCGCCGCGGCGGCGGTCGCCTTTGAATGCGAGCTGGCGGAGATCAAGCCGTATCCGGCGGAACATCCACGCCAGTTCCTGATTTTCGCGAACGTCCTGCTCGCGCACATCGACGATGCGGTGATGGCCGACGAGCGTCACGTTGATCCAGCGAAACTCGATCTGGTGGGTCGCCTCAGCGGCAGTCTCTATGCCACCACGCGCGACCGCTTCTCGATGAAGCGTCCAGCCTGAATCCTTGCTTGACTCTCGGACCGGGTGGTCGGATTCAAGCCGGAAAGCCGGCGTCCGGTTAAACTTGATCGGATGACTTCCATGACTTTCGATCTCGCTGCCACCGACGGCGCCGCCCGCCGCGGTCGGCTGACCTTTAACCGCGGCACGGTGGAAACGCCAGCCTTCATGCCGGTAGGCACCTACGGTTCGGTCAAGGCAATGACGCCGCGCGATGTCACCGAGATCGGCGCCGAAATCATTCTCGGTAACACCTTCCATCTGTTTCTGCGGCCGGGGCTGGAAGTCGTCGAGAAATTCGGCGGCCTGCACAAATTCATCGGCTGGGACAAACCCATCCTTACCGACTCGGGCGGTTTCCAGGTGTTCTCGCTGGCGCACAAGCGCAAGATCACCGAAGAGGGCGTGACCTTTGCTTCGCCGGTGGATGGCTCGAAGGTGTTCCTGTCGCCGGAAGTGTCGATGCAAATCCAGACCACGCTGGATTCGGACATCGCGATGATCTTCGACGAGTGCACCCCGTACCCGGCCACCGCACAGGTGGCGTCGGACTCGATGGAGTTGTCGCTGCGCTGGGCCGAGCGCTCGCGCCGCGCCTTCGACCAGCTGAACAACCCCAACGCGCTGTTCGGCATCGTGCAGGGCAGCGTCTACGAAAACCTGCGCCAGCGCTCGGCCGCCGGACTGGTGCAGATCGGTTTTGACGGCTATGCCGTGGGCGGCCTGGCCGTGGGCGAGCCCGAAGCCGAGCGCAACCAGGCGCTGGATTTCACCGTGCCACTGTTGCCCGAGGACAAGCCGCGTTACCTGATGGGCGTGGGTCGGCCGGAGGATATCGTCGAGTCGGTGCGCCGCGGCATCGACATGTTCGACTGCGTGATGCCGACCCGCAACGCCCGCAATGGCTTCTTGTTTACCGCCCAGGGCACGCTGCGCATCCGCAATGCGAAGTTCTCCACCGATACGCGGGTGATCGAGCAGGGCTGCGACTGCTACACCTGTGCCAACGGCTTCAGCCGCGCCTATCTGCGCCATCTGGATCGCTGCAATGAGATTCTGGGCAGCCAGCTGGCCACGATCCACAACCTGCGGTACTACCAGCGATTGATGACGGAACTGCGCGAGGCCATCGAAGGTCATGTACTCGACGCCTTCGTTACCGAGTTCTATGCCCGTCGCATGGACGGCGTTGTCGCCTAGCGCTGCCGTGCATGGTTCCGGAGCGCATGGCATAATCGAGAATCTTTTATCGGCCGTTCAGCTTAAATGGCTGGCTGAGCCACAACTTGCGAGACAAACTGATGAGTTTTCCTACCTCCCCCGTCATCGCACAGGCCGCTGCCGCGCAGTCCTCTGGCGGTGGCATGTCCTTGATCATCATGATGGTGGTGCTGTTTGGTCTGATGTACTTCATGATGATTCGCCCGCAGATGAAGCGCCAGAAAGAGCATCGGGCGCTGGTTTCCGGGCTGGCCAAGGGTGACGAAGTGGTCACCAACGGCGGTATCGCCGGTCGCGTCAGCGATGTGGGCGAGACGTTCATCACGGTCGAGATCGCTGCCAACGTGCTGGTCAAGGTGCAGAAGGGTTCAGTGCAGCAGGTCTTGCCCAAGGGCTCGCTGAAGTCTGTTTGAATGCGATTCAAGGCGATGTCCGGCAAACCGCCGCCGCCTTTTCGTGACGACACTTCGATTGTTGCTACCGCTGCGGCCTGTTGCCGCGGCTTTGACGGGTTCATGGCATGAGTGATTTTCCCCGCTGGAAGTACGCGCTGGTTGCGCTGGCGATGTTGTTTGGCGTGATTTACGCACTACCCAACGCCTTTCCGCCGGTGCCGGCAGTACAGGTCACCGCCAACCGTGGCGCGCCGCCGATCGATCAGTCGGTGCAGCAAAAGGTTTCCGCCGCACTGGTCAAGCAGAAGATTGCCGCCACCGAAGTGGTGGTCAGTGGCGATCATCTGCTTGCCACCTTCGCCGACTCCGACGTGCAGAAGAGCGGTTCGGACGCGATCAAGGCAGCGCTGGGCGAGAACTACACGGTCGCCTTCAAGCTGCAGTCCAACGTGCCCGCGTGGCTGGGTGCCATCGGTGCCCGCTCGATGCCGCTGGGTCTGGATCTTCAAGGTGGCGTGCACTTTCTGATGCAGGTCGATCAGAAGGACGCCATCGACAAGCAGGAAAACAGCTATGCGGACGACATCCGCAGCCTCCTGCGCGACAAGAAGATCCGCTACGAGTCGGTAACCCGCAGTACCGTGGAAGGCAAGGGCATCGCGGTCATCCTGCGTTCGTCGAACGATCGTTCGAGTGCGTCGGACACGATTGCCAACGAGTACACCGACCTCAACGTGAGCAATGGTCCGAGCACTGGCGATCGCTTCGTGCTGAACGTGGTGATCAAGCCGGAGAAATTGCGCGAGCTATCGCGCAGCGCGATCACCCAGAATCTGGGCACGCTGCGCAACCGCATCAATGCGCTGGGTGTGTCCGAGCCGCTGATCCAGCAGCAGGGCGATAGCCGGATCGTGGTGGAATTGGCTGGCGTGCAGGACCCGACCGAAGCGAAGAAACTGATCGGCGCCGTGGCGACGCTGCAGTACCGCCCGGGTATCGGCCAGGCCGGCGACGCGCGAGCGCAGGAAGCGGCCCGGACCGGCAACATTCCGCCCGATGCCAACCTGTTCCGCATGCGGGGCAGCAATCTGCCGGTGCTGGTCAGCAAGCAGATCATCGTCACCGGTAACCAGTTGACCGACGCTTCGTCGGGCATCGATCAGCAAAGCGGCACGCCCAAGGTCGATGTGACGCTGAATGCCGCTGGCGCCCGCAAGATGAGCGACTTCACCAATGCCAATGTCGGCAAGCCGATGGCGGTGGTTTATGTCGAGCGCGTCTACGAGACCAAGATGGTCGACGGCAAGCAAGTGCGCGTTCCCAAGGT
>JALYXN010000041.1 GCA_030947085.1 Pseudomonadota bacterium
CCTGGTCGTAGGGGCAAGGATGTGCGCCCTCACTGGGCGGTCGCCACCGACCGTGAAGCTGCTCATCGTCGTTGGCTCGGCGAGCGGCGAAGTGTGTAGTGCCTATCAACCGTTGTTTTTGCGCCGCCAGCGAGCGGCATCGGCTCCCCGCTTATGTCCATGCATGATCACCCCTCCAGCGCCGCCAAGGTTGCGCCCGTCCTGCCCGAAAGCGAAGTGAGGTTACCGCCGCCTCGCATGCTGGGGCTATCGGCTCTATTGCGGCTGGCTTTTCACGAGGCCGATCTGACCATCCATGTGCCCGGACTGATCGAGCGCGCCGAGCGCGATCGTGATGCCTACGCAATGCTCGACCTGGCCCTGATCCAGCAGCTGCGCTTCCAGAAGGAAAACGGGCTGGCTGTGCTGGGCGAAGCGCTGAAACTGCAACAGCTGTTCCGCATCGACGGCACGGATGGCGCGCAGGTCCGGCTGCTGGTGATCAAGACGCCCGGTGATCTGATGGCGAACACACCCGTCGAATGCATGCTGGATGATTCCGGATTTGCCATTGACGTGCTTTATGTGGGTCCGGGCCTGCCGTGGCCGTCGCAATTGCCGCCGCACGATCTGGTTTTCGTCGCGATCAGCGAGGCGGATGCGCATAGCCCGACGCTGTCTCGTCTGGCCGGCTATCTGGACGGCTGGCCGCGTCCGGTTCTCAATCCACCGCAACGCATCCCCAAGCTTTCGCGCAGCCAGGCTTTCGAGGTGTTGCGCGGCGTACCCGGGCTGCGCATGGCCGCCACCCTCCGCATCGAGCGCGCGGCACTGCAGGCGCTGGCCGCCACTGCGCAGCCGGATGGCCCGCTGCTGCCGGAGATTGAATTTCCGATCATCCTGCGACCGCTCGGCTCGCATGCCGGTACCGACTTGTGCCGGATCGACACGCCCGTCGAAATAGCGGCCTATCTTCAACAGGTTGCTGCGGAGCAGTTCTTCATCGCCAATTTCATCGACTACGTCTCAGCCGATGGCCTGTTCCGCAAGTATCGCGTGGTGTTGATCGAGGGAACCCCCTTTGTCTGTCACATGGGAATTTCGCAGCACTGGATGGTGCATTACCCGTATGACGAAATGAAGGCCGATCCAGCCCGACGCGCCGAAGAGGCGCTACTGATGGAGCACTTCGACGACGACTTCGCGCTGAGGCACGTTGATGCCCTGCGCGCGATGCAGCAGCGATTTGGCCTGGATTACGTCGGCTTCGACTGTGCGCAGACCGTAACTGGCGAACTGCTTGTGTTTGAAATGGCCAATGCGCTGGTGGTCCACGCCATGGATGATCGCGCGCTGTATCCCTACAAAGCAGCACAGATGCAAAAAGTTTTCAGCGCGTTCCACGCCATGCTGCGTCGCCATGCTGAAGCCGACGCCTAACATCACGGACCACTCATCTCCCATGTTGTCAAACCTACTCAATTTCTCCGGTGGTCCAGGGGCCTTGCCACCCTCGGTACTGGATCAGACCCAGCGTGCGATCATTGCCCTGCCTGACACCGGCATTTCCATCCTCGGCACGAGCCATCGTTCGGACTGGTTCCGGGCGTTGCTGCAGGAGGCGCAAGACAATATTCGCAGCTTCCTCGACATACCCGAGCGCTTTCACATCCTGTTTCTTCAGGGCGGCAGCAGCCTGCAGTTTTCGATGATTCCAATGAACTTCGCAGCGGACGCCCAGGCCCCAGCCGAATTCGTGGCCTCCGGCTACTGGAGCCGCAAGGCAATCGGCGAGGCAGAGGCGGTCGTGCGCTCCCGCGTCGTGTGGGATGGCGCCGCCGAAGGTTACCGACGTCTGCCAGCCTGGTCGTCGTTGGAGCGGTCGGCGCAGGCGCCGTTTCTCCACTTCGTCAGCAACGAAACCGTGGAAGGCCTCCAGTTCCGCGATGTGCCCCAAAGCAACGGGGTGCCGCTGATCGCGGACATGTCTTCGGACTTCCTGTCGCGTCGCTTCGACGTCGGCGACTACGCGATGGTGTACGCCCATGCGCAGAAAAATCTCGGTCCTGCCGGCGTCACCGTGGCGCTGATCGACGATGCGATGTTATCGCGCATACCGGGCGGACTGCCGCCGATGCTGGATTACCGGACCCATGTCGAACATGGCTCAAACTACAACACGCCACCGGTGTTCTCGATCTACGTACTCAATCTGGTGAGCCGCTGGATGCGCGACGAGATCGGCGGAGTGGATGCGATGGAGAAAATTAACCTGGGCAAGGCGGCGATGTTGTATCAGGCGCTGGAACGGCATCCGGAAATGATCGAGATCCACGCCAACCCGGCAGCGCGCTCGTCGATGAATGTCGCCTTTCGCTTCCGCGCTCCGGAACATCACGACATGTTCCTCGCCGAGGCTCATGCAGCGGGCTTTTCGGGCCTTGAGGGTCACCGTTCGATCGGTGGCCTGCGTGCCTCGCTCTACAACGCGGTCAGTGCGCAGGCGGTGCAGCAGCTGGCCGGGCTGCTCGATGACTTTGCGCAGCGACGGGCTTGAAACAC
>JALYXN010000050.1 GCA_030947085.1 Pseudomonadota bacterium
GCCACCAACATCAAGTCCGAGTATCAGGATGAATACATCCTCGGCTTCGACAAAAAGTGGGGCGATTCGTGGACCTACGGCGCCAAGCTGACCTATCGCAATCTTCGCAACGCGATCGATGATATTGGCGACTCGTTCGCCATCCAGAACAAAATTTCTGCGATGGGTATTGATCCGAATACCTACGATCCGAGCCAGATTCAGGGCAGCTACCTGATCAACCCGGGCCACACCAATACCTTCCAGATTCCGAAGATTGGTGGTGGTTACTATGCGGTGCCGGTCACTTGGAAAGAATTTGGCTTCAATACCACGCTGAAGCGCAAATACTACGGTTTGGACATGTACTTGGAGCATCCGTATGATGGCAAGTGGTACGGCAAGATCGACTACCTGTACTCGAAGAGCTACGGCAACAGCGAAGGCCAGGTCCGTTCGGATATTGGCCAGGGCGATGTCTCGGCGACGGTGGATTGGGACTATGCGCAGGTCATGGATTATGCCAACGGCAACCTGTCGAATGATCGTCGTCACCAGTTGAAGGCGTTTGGCGCTTACCAGTTGACACCCGAGTGGAACCTCTCCGGCAACCTGCAGATTGCTTCCGGTACGCCGAAGTCCTGCTTGGGCCGTTATGGTGCCGCCCAGACCAACCCGGGCTTGGGCTACGGACCGTACTACCACTACTGCAACGGCGCGCCGTTCTCCCCGGGTAAGTTGCATAACCCGTGGACCTACACGCTGAGCCTGGGTGCCGAGTATCGTCCGCTGTGGGCTGACAAGAAGCTGGGCTTCCAAGTGACCGTGTACAACGTGCTCGATCAGCAGAAGACCACGCAGACTTATGCCATCTACGGTGACAGCCGGCCCAATGCTGCAGGCAAGCCGACGGCTCTGAACCCGAGCTACCTGCGTCCGTACAGCTCTCAGACACCGCGTTACGTCCGCTTCGGTGTGTCGTACGACTTCTGATAAGCTAATGCGATAAGGAACATTGAAAGCAAAGAAGGCCGCCGGGAAACCGGCGGCTTTTTTGTTTATGGAGCCGGTGGTGAGGTTGCCTTTGATCTTGATGTTGCAGAACACGCCATCGTCATGGTCACAAGCCCGCAGGATGGAGGAATTTGCGCTAGCTTTTACTACCTTCAAATCGAGCGGCAGGAGCAACGCTGTCCATAGTGATACTTTCTTTAAGGGAATAGGACTCACTTCCCGCGAGCTGGCTGAAAAGCGCCGGTACTATTCCCCGCGCTTGTTGCGCTAATTTTCGTGCGGCAATAATCCGTCCTGCGGGGAGGTAGTCTCCACCTGGGCTGATGCAAAATCCCTCTACGCCAGGACACCGCATGAGCCAATTCGCACTGCTGCGCAAGCGTCGTTTCGCACCGTTCTTCTGGACTCAGGCCCTGGGTGCGTTCAACGACAGCGCGTTTCGCAACGCGATGGTGATGCTGGCGGCGTTCCAGATGGGGCTGCCGGACAACGAGGTGTCGCTGTATACCAATCTGGCGCCGGCGCTGTTCATCCTGCCGTATTTCCTGTTTTCCGCCACTGCCGGCCAACTGGCGGAGAAGTTCGAGAAGACCCGGATCATTCGTTACGTGAAGTTGTTCGAGGTCGCGGCGATGTTGCTGGCGGCGTGGGGGTTTCATACGCATAACCTGGTCTTGCTGCTCAGTGTGCTGTTCATGATGGGCGTGCACTCCACCGTGTTCGGCCCGATCAAGTACGCGATCCTGCCGCAGGCACTGAAACCTGGCGAGTTGGTCGGTGGCAATGGCATGGTCGAAATGGGCACCCAACTGGCCATTCTCATCGGCATGGTGCTGGGCAATTCGCTGATGCTGGTGGCGGGCGTCGGGCCATGGCTGGCCGCTGCCGCCACCATCTCCATCGCTGTTGCCGGCTATGCCTTCAGCCAGAAGATTCCGCTCGCTCCGGCTACCGCTCCCGAGCTGAAGTTCAACTGGAATCCCTTCAGCGAGACCGTGCGCGTGCTGGGGATTACGCGCAGTGATCGCGCGGTATTCAATGCGGTGCTGGGTATCTCCTGGTTCTGGTTTTTCGGAACCGTGCTGGTGGCGCAGCTGCCGATCTATACCAAGCTGAATCTCGGTGGCGACGGCTCGGTCAATACGCTGGTGCTGACGTTATTCTCGTTGGGCACCGGTATCGGCTCCCTGCTGTGCGAGCGCATGTCCCATGGCCGGGTGGAAATTGGCCTGGTACCACTGGGCGCATTTGGGCTCACCGCGTTCGGCATCGATTTGTTCCTGGCCCGGCCCGGCGCGGGCGTGCATGCCGGCATGGACTGGTGGACGTTTCTGCAGGCGGCGGGCAGCTGGCGCATCGTGCTCGACCTGACCGCGATCGGCATGTTCGCCGGCTTCTACGTAGTGCCGCTGTTCGCCTTCGTGCAGTCGCGTACGCCAAGCGATCGGCTATCGCGGGTGATCGCCGGCAACAACATCATCAACGCGTTGCTGATCGTTCTGGCTTCCATGTTCGGACTGCTGCTCGGCCGTCTGGGCATGGGCGCGCCGAAGATTTTCCTGGTCGATGCATTGCTCAACGTGCTGGTGGCGATCTATATCTTCACCCTGGTGCCCGAGTTCCTGATGCGATTCATCACCTGGCTGCTGGTGAACACGCTTTATCGCGTGCGCGCGGAGGGCATGCAGCATATTCCCGCGGAGGGGCCGGCGGTGCTGGTGTGCAACCACGTCAGCTACATGGATCCGCTGTTGCTGATGGCGCATCTGCGGCGTCCGGTGCGGTTCGTGATGGATTACAAAATTTTCAACACGCCGGTGCTGAGTTTCGTGTTCCGTACCGCCAAGGCCATTCCGATCGCAGGATACAAAGAGGATCCGGCCGTCCTGCAACATGCCTACGACGTGATCGACGAGGCTTTGGCTGCTGGTGAAATCGTCTGCATCTTCCCGGAGGGCGGATTGACCCGCGACGGTGAGATCGGGCTGTTTCGTGGCGGGGTGGAGAGGATTCTCCAGCGACGGCCGGTGCCGGTCATCCCAATGGCGCTGCGCGGACTTTGGGGCAGCGTCTGGAGCCGGCGTGATTCGATGTTGCATCGCGCCCGGCTACCGCGGCGGTTCCGTGCCCGTGTGGAGCTGGTAGTCGACAGCCCGCTGGCACCGGATCAGGCCACCGTGAATGTGCTAGAGGCGAGGGTCCGTGATCTGCGCGGCGACCGGGCTTAGTAAAACAATACGCTGATCAGTGTCGGGTGATAGCTGAGGTCCTCGGACCGTCGCGCTTCGCTCTGCTCCCTCCCCTGCTTGCAGGGGAGGGCTGGGGTGGGGTTGCTCTGGATTTATTCGGCAGCAAGAGCAGCCCCGAACCTCCCCGCGCTCAAAGGGAGATCAGCAAAATCCTTGACTTCTATGGCATAAATTTTTTCGCACCAACAAGGGTTCGGCAAGTCCCCAATGGTGGGATCGGCCAACTGTTCCTATAAGCTGATGAGCGACGTTGATCAGCTTCCCAAGCCCGTGCCGGCCCAAGCGATCTTAAAGAAACAATGGCTTACGCATTTTGTTTCTTTGAGCGAAAAAAGCGGTATCGCGATCGGGCGGTGATCGCCCGTGCCGGCCCCTCAGCCTGCCCAGCCACCGATGACGATCAAGGCCACCACGCTGAGCCAGACGAGCAGCGCACGCAGCAAGGCGCTACGCAGGCGAATCAGTTCCGATAGCGGGTCGCTGCGCTCTTGGGCGTAGCCATCGACGGCCTCGATGTCGGTCAGCACATCGGCGCGGGCGGCGGCACCGAGAAAGCCTGGTCCGCTGACGTACCAGCTGGTGGGTGCGCTCTGACTGTGCCAGCGCTTCCAGGCGCCGATCACCGCTTCCCAGTGGCCAACCACGGCCAGCGTGAAGGTCAGCAGTTGGGCGGGCAACCAGTCCAGCGCATTGGCCGTATAAATGGCCATGCGGTGAGCGTCGGCATCCAGCTGCAAGGTTTCGTCGCGCGCCAGCATTTGTGCCAGACGATAGAGCAGCGCGCCTACCGGGCCCAGCAGAAAGAACCACAGCAACACACCGAAGCGGCGACGCAGCGCAGCGTAGGCCACGGCGGCGCCAAGCGCCGGCGCATTCCACGGGACGGGCTCGCCATCATCCGCCAGCGCCTGGGCGGCAGTTTCGCGGGCCACATCGTCCGGTGCACCAACAATCGCTTCCAGGTCGGCTTCGAACGCGCGCGGGCCGAGGCAATAGATAAGCACCACCAGAGAAAAGATGACCTGCAGCAGCTCGCCCAGTGGCGTGCGACTGAAAAACCACACAAGCAGGCTGCAGAGGGCCAGCGGCAACACCAACGCCAGCACCACCCGCCCGAT
>JALYXN010000062.1 GCA_030947085.1 Pseudomonadota bacterium
TGAACTCCTTCTTGCTTCCGTCCTCGGCGGTGGCCGTCACCTTCGCTTCCCTCGCGTTGCCATCGTCCAGCCCGGTGATGTCGAAGCTTTCGTTGCCGCTGAGACCCAGTGACTTCGCGTTGTCGCCAGGCTGGAAGGTGCAGGGCAACACGCCCATGCCGACCAGGTTGGAGCGATGGATGCGCTCGAAGCTTTCGGCGATGACGGCCTTGACGCCCAGCAACAAGGTGCCCTTGGCGGCCCAGTCACGTGACGAACCGGTGCCGTATTCCTTGCCGGCAAACACGACCAGTGGCGTCTTGTCCTGCTTGTATTTCATGGCCGCGTCGTAGATGGCCATCTGCTCGCCCGAGGGCACATGACGGGTGAAGCCGCCCTCGACGCCATCCAGCATCAGGTTCTTGATCCGAATGTTGGCGAAGGTGCCGCGCACCATGACGTCATCATTGCCGCGACGCGAGCCGTAGGAGTTGAAGTCGATCGGCTTCACGTCACGCTCGACCAGGTAGCGGCCTGCGGGTGAGTCCTTTTTGATTGAGCCAGCCGGGGAAATGTGGTCGGTGGTGATCGAGTCACCAAACAGACCCAGGCAGCGCGCACCGTGGACATCGTTGACGCTGTCCAGCTCCATCGTCATGCCGTCGAAGTAGGGCGGGTTCTTGATGTAGGTGGAACCCTTGTCCCAGGCGTACAGTTCGCCATCGGGTGAGGCGATCGCATTCCAGCGCTCGTCACCCTCGAACACGTCAGCGTAGTTCTTCTCGAACATTTCCGAGGTTACGGCGCCAGCCATCAGATCGCTGATCTCCTTGTTGGACGGCCAGATGTCCTTGAGGAACACATCCTTGCCGTCGCTGCCCTGGCCCAGCGGCTGCGTGGTCAGATCGATATCCAGCGAGCCGGCCAGCGCGTAGGCCACCACCAGCGGCGGCGACGCCAGGTAGTTCATCTTCACTTCGGCGTGCACGCGGCCTTCGAAATTGCGGTTACCGGAGATCACCGCGCCGACCGTGAGATCACCGTCGCTGATCGCCTGGCTGATCTGCTGCGGCAGGGGACCGGAGTTGCCGATGCAGGTGGTGCAGCCATAGCCGACCAGGTAGAAGCCCAGCTTGTCCAGCTCGGTCAGCAGGCCGGTTTTTTCCAGGTAGTCGGTGACCACCTTGGAGCCCGGTGCCAATGAGGTTTTCACCCAGGGCTTGGTCTTCAGGCCCTTGGCGGCGGCGTTCCTGGCCAGCAGCCCGGCGCCCAGCATCACCGCCGGGTTGGAGGTGTTGGTGCACGAGGTGATCGCGGCAATCACCACGGCGCCGTCGTCGAGCTCAAAGGTGTTGCCGGCGATGTCGACCGACTGACCCTCGGCATTTTCGCTCTGAGCATGACCGACGGCGGTGTCGCCGCCCTCATTGGCAAAGCGCGCCTCGGCGTTGCGATTGACGGTGGTGGCGCCGACATTGGACTGGTAGTTCTTCTTGACGTCGGTCAGCAGCACCCGATCCTGCGGGCGCTTGGGGCCGGCCAGTGACGGCCTCACCTCCGCCAGATCGAGCTCGAGCGTGTCACTGAATTGCGCGTGTTCGGTGTTCTCGTCATGCCACAAGCCCTGGGCCTTGGCATACGCCTCCACCAGCGCCACTTGATCCTCGCCGCGACCGGACAGACGCAGGTATTTAAGCGATTCGACATCGATCGGGAAGATGCCGCAAGTCGCGCCATATTCCGGTGCCATATTGCTGATGGTGGCGCGGTCAGCCAGCGGCAGGTGCTGCAGGCCGGGGCCGAAAAACTCGACGAACTTGCCGACGACACCGAGATTGCGCAGCATCTGGGTCACGGTCAGCACCAGATCGGTAGCGGTGGCGCCTTCGGGCAGCTTGCCGGAAAGTTTGAAGCCAACCACCTGCGGAATCAGCATCGACGAGGGCTGGCCCAGCATGGCGGCCTCTGCCTCGATGCCACCGACGCCCCAGCCGAGCACGCCCAGTCCGTTGATCATGGTGGTATGCGAATCGGTGCCGAACACGGTGTCGGGATACGCCCAAAGCTGGCCGTCGACCTCGTTACCCATGACGACGCGGCCGAGGTGCTCCAGATTCACCTGGTGAACGATGCCGGTACGGGGCGGCACGACCTTGAAGTTAGCCAGTGCCTTCTGGCCCCAGCGCAGGAAGCTGTAGCGCGCCTGGTTGCGCTCGAACTCGATCGCGACATTCTTTTCCAGCGCATCATCGCTGCCAAACACATCGACTTGCACCGAGTGATCGATGACCAGCTCGGCCGGAGAAAGCGGATTGATCAGTTCCGGATCGCCACCCAGTGCCTTCATCGCATCACGCATGGCGGCCAGATCGACCACGCAGGGCACGCCGGTAAAATCCTGCAGCAGCACGCGTGCCGGCATGAAGGAAATCTCCGTATCGGGCTCTTTCTTCGCCTCCCACCTGGCGACCGCTTCGATTTCCTTGGTGGTCACGTCGCGGCCGTCTTCGTGCCGAAGCAGGTTTTCCAGCAGGATCTTCATCGAGTACGGCAGATGTTTCAGATCGAACTGCTGGCCCAGCTTGGTCAGACTGGCAAAGGCGTAGCTCTTGCCGTTGACTTCGAGAGTGTCGCGTACGGAAAAGGTATCTTTCATGGGTTGCTCCTGGCTGGATCCTGCGGCTGGGATAACGTGATGGTGGTGATGGGAACCACCGGCCCGGCAAAAAACGCAATTATCGCTCAAACGCCGTTGAGCCGGGGCGCAAACAGCGCGCAACGAGAGCTCGAGTGACTTCAAAGCCATCGCGCCGGTTAGACTGCGTCGTTTGCTGCCGGCTACATCGTGCCGAATAGCATGACGCCCATCCCCACCGCACACAAACGCCTTTGATCACATGCAGCGTTCGATGATTTCGACCCACCTGGCAGCCGTTTCGCTGCGCGATCTCGCGCTGGTGCAGGCAGTCCATCGCCATGGCAGCTTCAACAGCGCGGCCCGCGGCATGCATATCAGTCCCTCCGGCTTGTCGCACCAGGTGCAGAAGGTGGAGCAGGCGTTGGGTGCGCCACTGTTTGAAAGGGGTGGCCGGCGCATCGTGCCCACGGCGGGCGGCAAGCGCTTGCTGGAGCAGATCGATGCGGTTCTCGCCAGTGCCGAACATTTGCAAGAGCTCGCGCGCGCAGGCGAGGTAGCGTTTGGTGGCGAGCTTCGTCTTGGCGTTCCGGCGTCGCTGGGCCCATACCTTTTGCCGCATCTGATCGGTCCGTTCCCCCAGCATTTTCCCGGCGCCCGACTGCATATTTCCGAGGGCAAGCCTGGAGGTCTTCTGCGCCGTCTGCGTGAGGGCGAACTGGACGCGGTGCTGGCGCCTCATTCACCCGGTCTCAGCGGGATCGGCTCGCGCGCGCTGTTTTTCGAACCATGGGAACTGATGCTTCGGGCGGATCATCCGCTGTCCGGCCGCGCGGCGATTGCGCTGGATGAGCTTGACCCGTGCGAGGCGACCATGATGGCCGAGAGCCATGCCGACGGGCTGGTCAATGAAGGTGGGGCAGGTGGCCACATTCAGGACGTGAGTCTGGAAAGCCTCGCCGCCCTGGTCAGTCTGCGCGGTGGTTATGCGCTGGTGCCTGCACTCGCCCACGATCGTCTCGCCTCGATGCCGGATATCGCCTTGGCCAAACTCAAGGGCAAGGCCAGCGGTCGCGATATCGCGTTGTATTGGCGTGATGCCTCGCCCTGGCAAGATGATCTGCATG
>JALYXN010000063.1 GCA_030947085.1 Pseudomonadota bacterium
CGCTTGGTCTCCTTGCCCTCCGCCAGCTTGGTGCCGAAGCCGGTGCGGGTGTAGAAACCGGGGATCCCGGCGCCACCGGCGCGCAGCTTTTCAGCCAGCGTGCCTTGCGGGGTGAGATGAAGTTCCAGCTCGCCGGCCAGCACCTGGCGCTCGAATTCCTTGTTCTCGCCCACGTACGAGGCGTAAACGCGCTTCACCTGATGCGTCTTCAGCAGCGGACCCATGCCGAAATCGTCGACGCCGGCATTGTTGCCAACGATGGTCAGCCCCCTGGTGCCGGCGTCCAGCAACGCGCCGATAAGATTCTCGGGAATGCCGCACAGGCCGAAGCCGCCGGCTGCGATGGTCATGTCGTCGAACAGCAGCCCGTCGAGCGCCTGGGCGGCGTTGGGATAAACCTTGTCCATTGCGAATGCCTTCCTGCAGGAGAGTCAGCTGGCAAGGATACGACGGATTGATTGGCAGCTGCCTTGTACCAAAGTCGCAGTGGAGTCCGGCACGGGAGTTGACTTGATCATTTACAAGTGTAAACATAACTTTACTTACACGCGTAAACGGTGAAGGCATGGCGATCAGTGAAGCGGAAGCGGTGGTGATGGATGTGCTCTGGCGCGCGGCACCACGCACCGCCGAGGACATTCTCGCCGAAGTGGGCCCGGCGCAGGGGTGGCAGGAGGGCACAGTGAAATCCCTGCTCAACCGTTTGTTGCGAAAAGAGGCCGTGCACGCAGAGCGCGATGGCCGCCGGTATCTCTACACGCCGTTGCTCGCCCGCGAGCAATACGTGCAGCAACAGAGCAAAGGACTGCTCGATCGGCTGTTCGGCGGCAGGGTGGCACCGCTGGTGGCGCACTTCTCCGAGCAGCGCAAGTTGTCGAAAAAGGATATCGCCGAACTGCGCAAGCTGCTGAAGGAGCTTGACGATGAACAGCTTTGAGGTCATCGCTGCGGCGTGCCTGGCGCATGGCTGGCGGCTCGTGCTCGCCTTCACGGCGGCAACCCTTTGCGTCGCGCTGTTGCGCCGCCCGTGTCGGCGTCTGTTCGGTGCCGAGCGCGCGTGCCAGCTCTGGCTGCTGCCACCGCTGGCGATGCTGGCCAGCCAGTGGCCGCATGGTGCGGTAGGCGTCGCCGACGATGCGCCGCTTCCCGCACTGGTCTATCTAATCACTTCAGCCGGGCTGCCGACGCCTTCCCACAGCGGCGCGGTCGAGAGCCACAGCTGGCTCGTCGTGGCAACGTGCGCGTGGGGGCTGGGCATGCTGGTGGTCGCATGGCGCGCGATCCGTGCGCAACGTCGTTTCCGCGATGCGTTCCGTGATGCCACACCGGTCGGCGATGGGCTGTCTTCGACACCCTTGATGCGTGCCACTCGACCAGGAGTGGGACCGGCTCTGGTTGGCGCGTGGCGCACGCGGATCGTGATTCCCGTGGACTTCGATACGCGTTACGACCCGGTCGAGCGCGCACTGATTCTTGCGCATGAACGGATGCACGCCCGCCGCCACGACGGCTTGGGTAGTCTTGCGGCGCAGGTCGTGCTGGCGGTTTTCTGGTTCAACCCGCTGGCATGGTGGGCACTGGGCGCGCTGCGGCACGATCAGGAGCTTGCCTGCGACGCCGCCGTGCTGCTGCAACACCGTAGCAAGCGTCGCGTTTACGCGAACGCCATGTTGAAAACCCAGCCCTCGGCGCATCAGTTGCCGGTAGGTTGTTGCTGGTCACCGCGTCACCCCATCACGGAGCGAATTGCCATGCTGAAACAATCACCGCCGAGCCATCGGCGAGCCCGACTCGGTCTCGCCGCAGGTGTCGTACTTGGGATCCTGGTCACCGGCGCGGTCTACGCCGCGAGCCGACCTGCCGAACCCGTCGCAGCCACGCCATCACCCTCGGACGCTGCCGGGCAATATCAGCTGGACATCATGGTGGCGTGGACTTCCAGCAACACGGCGGGGGATCATGCCGAGCGGACCACGGGCGGCATCTGCATGAAACCGGGGGGACCCGGCGGCGTCATCACCGACACCGGCTGGCAGCTGCAAGCGAAGGTGATACCTCTGCAGGGCGGACGCGTAAGCGTGGCGCTGGACCTGACCACGGTGGGCAAGCCGATGGCTAGCCCTCGCCTGGAAGGTCCTGTCGGCCAACCCTTGCTTGCCGAATTCAACGACGCCGATGGTGTGCACACATACAGTGTCGACGTGACACCGCTGGTGGGCTGTCCCGCGCGCCTGGCCGACAATGGTGCGGCAGCGCGTCTGACCCTGATCAAGCGAACCGTCAAGAATCAACCCGTGCGTGATGTGATCGAGTCGATGGCGCAACGCGCAGGCCTAGAGGTGCTCAATCCGCAGGATTTGACGACGCGTTGGGTGACCCTGAATTTCGATCAAATTCCGGCAGAGCGTGCGTTGCGGCTGATGGCGGATATCGATGGCAAGCAGGCGATTTTTCACGGCAAGCAGGTGCGCTTCGTCGCGAAGTAAAGGTCCCTGCCTTTGTCAGCCAAGAGCATCGGCCTGCCGCTCGCCGGAAAGACGCAGGTCGCCACCGCACTTGTAGGAGCGACTTCAGTCGCGATGCCTTTGAATTTTCTAACATCAGAGCAAGAGCATCGCGACTAAGTCGCTCCTACATCCATGTTGTCTCTGTAAATAGTGGCTCTACGACCCCAAGCATCCGCGCACAGGAATCGTTCCCGCACCGGGCGTGCAGTTCAGTCCTCGCGTTCCGGCCGCTCGCGCACGGGATGCTTGCTCAGTTTTCGCTGCAGTGTGCGGCGGTGCATGCCAAGCCGACGGGCGGTTTCGGAAATATTGCCGTCGCAATCGGTCAGCACCCGCTGGATGTGTTCCCACTCAAGCCGGCGCAGTGCCAGTGGCTGTTCCGGTGCGTCGGGCAGATCCTGGTCTTCGGCTTCGTTGTCGCCATCGAGCAGCGCGCGAACCACGGCGTCGGCATCGACCGGTTTGGCCAGATAGTCGTGCGCACCACGCTTGATCGCCTCCACCGCCGTCGCAATCGAGGCGTAGCCGGTGAGCAGCAGCACGCGCAGGTCCGGGACCAGTGCATGCAGCTCGGGAATCAGGCGCAGGCCGTTCTCCTCGCCCAGTTTGAGATCCAGTACGCAGTAGCGTGGCTGGTGCCGGCGCGTCAGTGCGCGGGCCTCGTCGAACGATTCTGCGGTGATCACCTCGAATCCGCGCGAGGCCATGGCGCGAGCCAGTACGCGCAAAAACGTCGCATCGTCATCGACCAGCAGCAAGGGGCGGGTGCTGGCGGTCTGAATTGGGTCGGTCATGAACGCTGCTTCCTGAAGTAAACGCGTGCCATTCTTGCCGGAACGGCGATCGCATGCACGTCAATCAATGCGATGAGCGGTCCGCACGCGCGGCGATGACGGACAGCGGCAGGCGCAGGCACACTTGCGCCCCTTCGGGCGTGTTGCGGGCAACCAGCTCACCGTCGAGACGCTCGGCGGTTGCCTCGGCCAGGGCCAGCCCGATGCCCAGGCCGCTCAGTTTGTCCGAGTAGCCCATGGCGGAGAATTCACCAGATGGGTCGAAACCCGGACCACGATCCATGACGCACAGTTGCAGCCAGCCCTTTTCGCTGTCCACGGCCAACTCCACCACCGCGGAGTCGCGAATTGCCGACGCATCGGCGGCGTTGTTGAGCAGGTTGATCAGCGAATGGCGCAGGCCGGGAGGCGTGCGCAGCACGGTTTTTGCGGTCTCCTGGTCCAGACTCACGGCAAGACTGGCCTCGGGCCGCAGCAGCTGGAAGCGTTCCGTGCAGCCGTGGATGAACTGCCCCACGGTCAGTTGCTCCGGCGTCTGCGACAACTGCGCCTTGCCGAACGCCACCATCTCGCGCAGGATCGTGCGGCAGCGATCCACCTGGCCTTCGAGCAGGGCCAGATCCTCCTTCAACTGCACATCCCCGTCATGCTCGCGGCGCAGTTCCGGCAGCAGGGTACGCATGGTCGACAGCGGGGTATTGAGCTCATGCGCGGCGCCGGCGGCTTGGGTGGCGATCGCCAGAATGCCCTCGTCGCGCAACGCCCTTTCGCGTATCCGCTGCACCTCCAGCTGCTGCAGTCGCACCGCACGGGCCAGACGGTTGATGAAAAATCCCAGCAGCAGCGCGGTGATGATGAAGTTCACCGCCATGCCACCGACATGCAGGGTGAAGCCCCGATCGCCCGGCATCGACATCGGCAACGGCACGTGCCACAGCAGCAGGATCAGGTAGGCCAGACCCGACATGATCGACACGGCCAGCAGACTGCGTACCGACAGGGCAGCGGCAGTCAGCGCAATCGGCACCAGCAGCAAGGTGATGAACGGATTGCTGGCGCCGCCGGTGAAATACAGCAGATAACCCAGCACCAGCGTGTCGATGGTGATGTGGGCGACCGTTTCCCATTCGCGAACTGGCCAGCGGTAGCCGAGCCGCCATGCCGCGACAACGCCAAACACCGCTAGCAGTCCGATGCCCAGCAGCAGCGGCAGCAACGGAATGGAAAGCTGCAACCAGAACGCGCAGACCAGCACCGCGATGCTCTGGCCGGCAATCGCGCACAGCCGCAGCCAGGCCAGCGTTCGCGTCAGCGCGTACGGTCCGATCCGAGTGCGTGAGGTATGAAAACGATGTGGCATGGTCAACGCCCGCGACTCGCAAGTGTGGATTCCATCTCGACGCGCGATCCGCAGAGCGTGCCGTGGCTTACTGCTCCGAGCCGATGGTCGGTAATGGGCTGTCGGTGGCGCTATTGTGCGAGTGATGCTCGGTCGAGAGCTTTTTCATCAACGGCAACACGGATAGTGCAATCAGGGTGCAGACCACCCCGGAGACGCCCAGCCAGAAAAACAGGTTGGTGTAGATCGGCATCGTCTTGAGCGGGTCGGTCACATTCTGCGGCACGCTGGCGAAGGTGGAGACCACGCCACCGAGATATTGCGAAATACCAGAAGCAACGTAGTAGGCGCCCATCATGAAGCCGCCCATCCGCGCAGGCACATAGCGGGCGATCATGGCCAGGCCCAGGCCGCTGACCAGCAGTTCGCCCAGCGACGAGGCACCATAGCCCCAGACCATGATCCATGAGGTGGTCTTACCCGGCGCGGTGGTGAAGTGTGCGGCGGCGCTGTAGATGAAAAAGCCGATCGCTACCGCGGCGAAGCCCCAAGCGAACTTGGCAGCGATGGAAATATCCTTGCCGCTCTTGCCAGCGCGGGTGTACATCAAGGCCAGGAACGGGCTGAGGATGAAAATCCAGATCGGATTGAATGCCTGGAACTGAGCCGGTGACCAGTTCCACAAATGGTAACCGAAGAGGTCGAAGCTAGGATTGACGTTGCGCAGCGCGAACAGGTTCAACGAGGTCGACATCTGCTGGTAAAAGATGAAAAAGAAGACCGTCTGCACCGTCAGTACCAGCGCCGCCGCCAGCCCGGCTCGTTCGCTGCGCACGCTGGTGCGAATCAGGTAAATGAAGATGCCCAGCACCACCACGCCTGCGCTATAGACGAAAATGCGCGCCACGTTCTCGGACTGCAGCACCAGTGCGGAGGCGAATACCGCGACCACGCCGAGGCCCAGAACAGCGAGCAGTTTTTTTACCTGCAGCGGCTGCTCGTCCGGTGCCGAGCCGATATGGCTCATGGCGTTACGCATGACGAAGTAATTGGCGAGCCCGACCAACAGGCCAACGGCGCAGACACCAAACGCAGCATGCCAGCCCATTTCGTTCTGGTAGGCCGCGTTGACGTAATCCTTGATCTTCGGAGTCAGCAGCTGCGAAATCATCGCGCCCAGATTCACGGCCATGTAGTAGATCGTGAAAGCACTATCGATGCGTGAATCGTCTCCCTCATAGATCTTGCGCACCAGGTTGCCGGCATTGGCCTTGAACAAGCCGTTGCCGACCACGATTACGCCCAGCGAGCAGAACAGGAACCAGATGCTCTGGCCCGGCACCGCCATCAGCGCGTAGCCGAGTGACAGAATGAAAGCGCCCAACACCATCGTACGTCGGGTGCCTAAAACCCTGTCGCCAATCCAGCCACCGATAGCCGGTGATACATAAATGAGGGCGGCGGCCGCACCCCACGTCAGCGTTGCTCGTTCATCAGCAAAACCCAACCGCTGCACCATGTAATACACGATGAGCGCCTGCATGCCGTAATAGCCGAAGCGCTCCCACATCTCGATCAGGAAAACGGTACTGAAAGAGCGCGCCTGGGAGACGGCCGGGTTCTGATTTGCCATAAGTTTTCCGTGCATGTTTCTGGACTGGGCGACGCGATGACACGTGCCGGCGCATTGGGTGCCTTTGTGGGGCACAACCGACGAAGCCTAACCCATCCGGCAGGTCTATCCTGGTGCAGTGCGGCATCGCAACAACTTGCGCAGCCGCCGTCAGTATCGGGTCGCAAGCGCGTCTATCGTGGCTCCCGACAGCCTTGTGGCATCATCAGCTCCTTGCAGACGCCTGTGTGAAGCGAGTTTTTTTGATGCCGATGGTCGAATCGAAATCCCTGCTCCACGTCAAGGCGGCGATCCTTGATGCCGGCGGCTTACTGGCGGGGATCTGTCGTCATGGCCGCTGAAGGGTTTCGCGGTCCCAAACAACTCTGGAATGCGTTCCAGTGGTCGATGAAAGGTTTCCGGGCCGCGTGGCGCCATGAGGCATCGTTTCGGCTCGAGGCGTGTCTGGTCATTGTTCTGGTTCCGCTGGGTCTGTGGCTGGGTCAGGGCGGGCTCGAGAAATTCGCCTTGATCATCGCGCCCATGCTGGTGCTTTCGGCTGAATTGCTGAACTCGGCGATCGAGGCGGTGGTCGACAAGGTCAGCCCCGAGATTCACGAACTGGCCGGCCGGGCCAAGGACATGGGCTCGGCGGCGGTATTCGTGCTGCTGGTGATGGTGGTGCTGAGCTGGGGCTTGATTCTGGGGCCCCGTTTGCTCGGTTGAAGTTGCGCATACTGGCGCCGTTGCCGCCAGCGGCATGGGATGATGAAATGCACTTAACCGGAACGGAGCGACCTGATGAAACTTCTGCGCAATCTCGTGCTGTTGCTGCTCGCTGTCAGCCTTAGTGGCTGCGGTTACAACGCCATCCAGAAGCAGGATGAGTCGGTCAAGGCGGCTTGGTCCGAAGTGTTAAACCAGTACCAGCGCCGTGCGGATCTGGTGCCCAATCTGGTCAATACGGTCAAGGGCTATGCCCAACACGAGGAGAAGGTCTTCGTCGAGGTGACCAACGCCCGCGCCAAGGTGGGCAGTCTTCAGATCAACGCCGACACGCTCAACGACCCGCAGAAGCTGCAGCAGTTTCAGGCCGCGCAAGGTCAGCTCGGCAGTGCCTTGTCACGGCTGATGGTGGTCAGTGAAAACTATCCGCAACTGAAAGCCGATGGCCTGTTCCAGAACCTGCAGGCGCAGCTGGAAGGCACCGAGAACCGGGTCACGGTGGCACGCAACCGCTATGTGCAGTCGGTGGAGCAGTACAACGGCATGATCCGTACCTTCCCCAACAACCTCACCGCCAAGATGTTCGGCTACAAGGTCAAACCGAATTTCAGTGTGGATAACGAAAAATCGATCTCCACCGCGCCTACCGTGGACTTTGGCAATGCCGCGCCGGCACCGACCGTGCCGGCTCCCGCTGCATCGGCGCACTGATGAGGATCCGGCGCCACCCGCGTCGGTGGCTGTTGCTGGCACTGGCCTTGCTGATTCCACTGCTGCTGCATGCAGCCGCCGCCGTGCCGACGCTGGCGCGGCA
>JALYXN010000097.1 GCA_030947085.1 Pseudomonadota bacterium
CCTGGTCGCCGCCAATGGCGAGGACGGGCTGGAGCTGGCGCGCCGCTATCGCCCGCTGGGTATCCTGCTCGATGTGATGTTGCCCGGCATGGACGGCTGGACCGTGATGGAGCGGCTGAAGGCGGACGCCAGCACCCGGCATATTCCTGTGCACTTCCTTTCCGCCAACGACGAGGGTGAGCGCGGACGGGATCTGGGCGCGGTGGGCTTCCTGACCAAGCCGGTCAGCCGTGAGGCCATCAACGAGGCGTTTGAACGGCTGCTACACTTCGCCGCCGGCCGCACCCGCCATCTGCTGATCGTGGACGACGATGTCGATGCGCGCAGCGCGGTGCGCGCCCTGCTGCGCCAGGACGACGTGATCATCGACGAGGCTGGCTCGGCCGAAGAAGCGCTGCAGAAGATCGGTCAGACTGGCTACGACTGCATCGTGCTGGACCTCGGCCTGCCCGGCATGTCCGGCATGGATCTGCTGGAGCAGCTGGCGGGCAGCGGCAGCATCCCGCCGGTAGTGGTCTATTCCGGCCGCGACCTCAGCCGCGAGGAAAACCTGCAGATCCGCCAGTACACCGACAGCATCGTGATCAAGGGCGCCCGCTCGCCTGACCGCCTGCTCGACGAGGTGAGCCTGTTCCTGCACAGCATCCGCAGCGGCCCGGCACAGGGCCAAACGGAGCCGGCGAACCTGCAGGAGCTGCAGGGTCGCAAGCTGTTGCTGGTCGATGACGACATGCGCAACCTGTTCGCGCTGTCCAAGGTGCTGCGCGACTGGGGCGTCCAGGTCAGCCTGGCTCAGGACGGGCCCAAGGCGCTCAGCATGCTGGCCGACGACCCTTCGGTGGAGCTGGTGCTGATGGACATCATGATGCCCGGCATGGACGGCTACGAAACCATGCGCGCGATCCGCGCGCAGCCGGCGTTCGCCCAGCTGCCCATCATTGCGCTCACTGCCAAGGCCATGCGCGGCGATCGCGAACTTTGCCTCGAGGCCGGCGCCAGCGACTACCTGTCCAAGCCAGTCGACATCGACAAGCTGGGTTCGCTGATCCGCGTGTGGCTGCGCCGCTGAGACGGCGATGACCACCGAAGACGACGATCTCGAACGGGAAACCATCGAGCTGGAACTGTTCGTGCGGGCGCTGCAGCGCCGACATGGGTACGACTTCAGCCAGTACGCGCCAGCCTCGTTGAAACGCCGCGTGCTCCAACTGGTATCACAGCTACACACCGGCACCATCAGCGCATTGACCGGCCGCGTGCTGCACGAACCGGCCGTGTTGCCGCAGTTGCTGGAGGGACTGTCGGTGCCGGTATCGGACATGTTCCGCGATCCGGCGGTATTCCGCGTGCTGCGCGAGCAGGTGCTGCCGGTGCTGGCCTCCTATCCGCGGATCAACATCTGGCAGGCCGGGTGTGCGCACGGCGAGGAGGTCTATTCGCTGGCGATCCTGCTGGACGAAGCGGGTTTATACGAGCGCAGTCACATCTTCGCCACCGATCTCAGCACGCATGCGCTGCAGCGCGCACGGGAGGGCATTTACCCCGCGCGCGAGGCCCAGCAGTGGTCACGCAATTACCAATCCGCTGGCGGCACGCGCTCGCTGGCGGACTACTACAGCGCACGCTACGATCTGCTCAAGATCGACAGTCGCCTGCGTCGCAACGTCACCTTCGCGCAGCATAATCTGGTATCGGACACGGTGTTCAGCGAAACGCATTTGGTGCTGTGCCGCAACGTGCTGATCTATTTTTCCGGACCGCTGCAGGACCATTGTCTGGAGTTGTTTCGCGACTCGTTGGTACGCGGCGGATTTCTGTGTCTTGGCCTGCGCGAAAGCGTGGATTTCGCGCCGGCGGCGGCTGATTTTGCGCCGCTCGACGCTGCGCTGCGCATTTATCGGCAGCAAAGCCGGCCCATCGAGCGGCGATCGCTGCCGTGAGTCGACCCACCGCCATCGTGATCGGCTGCTCCGCCGGAGGGCTGGACGCACTGAAGATCCTGCTGGCCGGACTGAACCGGCAACTGTCGCAGCCGGTACTGATCTGTTGCCACAGTGGTTCGACGACGGTTGACCTGCTGCGCGAGTTGCTTGCACGGGTCTGCACGCTGCCCGTCGTCGAAGCACGCGAGCGAGCGCCGGTTTGTGGCGGGACGGTGTATCTTGCTCCCGCCGGCTATCATCTGCTGGTCGAAAACTCCCGGCATTTCGCGTTGTCGGCCGATCCGCGCGTATGTCATGCGCGACCATCGATCGACGTGATGTTCGCCAGTGCGGCCGAGGTCTGGCGTGACGGGCTGCTCGGGGTGGTGCTTACCGGCGCCAACGCCGACGGAGCGAAAGGATTGTTGCAACTGCGCCGCCGCGGCGGTTGCGCGATCGTGCAGACCCCGAAGAGCGCCATGGCCAGCGCGATGCCTCAAGCGGCCATCGATCTGGCCGGTGCCGACCACTGCGTAACGCTGGATGCGATCGCGCCCCTCATCAATCAGCTGTGCACTCCATGAATGTTCCCCGCCCGAAAATTCTCGTTGTCGACGATACGCATGCCAACCTCGTCGCGATGCGTCGACTGCTGGTCGACTGCGGCGCCGAACTGGTCGAGGCGGACAGCGGCAACCAGGCGCTGGCGATGTGCCTGGATCACCAGTTCGCGCTGATCCTGCTCGACGTCAACATGCCGGACATGGATGGCTTCGAGGTGGCCGCGTTGCTCGGCGAGAGCGAGCAACTTCGCGATACGCCGATCATCTTCGTGACGGCAGCCCATGCCGACGATCTGAACAGGCTCAAGGGTTATCATTCCGGCGCCGTCGACTACATCGCCAAACCGATCAATGACGCGATTCTGCAATCGAAAGTGCGCGTGTTCCTCGATCTCTATAACGCCCGCGTGCAATTGCAGTCGACCTTGAACGAACTGGCGCAGCGCAATCAGCAGCTGCAGGTGGAAATCGCCGAGCGCGAGCGCATCGAGACACTGGTGCGCCACCAGGCGAATCACGACATGCTTACCGGTCTGCCCAACCGCGCACTGTTCCAGGATCGGCTGCAAGAGGCCGACCGGCGTGCTACTCGACACAAGCAACCGTTCGCTTTGCTGCTGCTGGATATCGACGGGTTCAAGCTCGTCAATGACACCTACGGACATCCCGTCGGCGACGCGCTGCTGCAGGCCATCTCCGGTCGCCTTCGGCAACACGGGCGCACCACCGATACCGTGGCGCGACTGGGCGGCGACGAGTTCGCCGTGATCATGGAGGGCATCAGCGAACTGCCGCCGTTGCTGCACCGATGCCAGCACATCTGCGACCAATTGGCGCTGCCGTATCCACTCCCCGGCCGGGAGGGCGAAATCAGCGTGAGCGTTAGTGCCAGTATCGGCATTGCGCTGTGGAGTGCCGAGTCGCCCAGCGACGAGCATCTGATTCAGGCCGCCGACCGCGCCCTCTACCAGGCCAAGGAAGCTGGCAAAAACCGCTATGCGCTGGCCACGTCTGACCGGTCCTGAGTGCGACGCGGCGCTGGTGCAAGACGCCTTTTTACAAATTTAAAAGCTCGCGCGATTTCCATCGCGCGAGCCTTTTTGCCATGGTTTTACCTAGCCTACGCGGCAGCAGCGAGCGTTTTCTTGTCTGCCCGGGTGACGGCGGCGCGCAATTCATCCGAATCGAAATCATCCACCGAGATGAACTCGAACACGCCCTCGCGCACGCGCCGGAGCAGGTCCGCCTCGCTGGCGTTGATCACACCCGCCTTCTCCGCCTCGTCCAGCTGGCCGAGGTAATCGTGCGCATGAAACTGGCCGGCTTTCAGCGCCTTGGCAAACTTCCGATCGACCGGCTCGGCGGCAATCACATCCGGCAGCAACGCATTCATGCGGCCTACGGTGTTGTTGAGCGTCGGTGTGCGATAAACCCATTCAATCATG
>JALYXN010000137.1 GCA_030947085.1 Pseudomonadota bacterium
GGCCAGCGAGATGTCACAGGCAGGACGCGCCAAGCGGTAACCGCCGTTCACACCGCGGAAGGACTCGACCAGTGACGCGTGGCTCAGCGCCTTCAGCAATTTGCTCACCGTGGGCAATTCCAGCCGCGTCTCATCCGCAATCTGGCCGGTGCTGAGCACAGTTGTCGGGTGGGCAGCGATGCAGGTCATCACCACGGTGGCGTAGTCGGTAAGTCGGCTGACGCGTAACATGCGGCGCGCTCTGGCTAGGGGGGAAGCTTGAATCAGGACTGAAATGGTACTGATTCGAGCCAACGAGGTCAATCCGGGCGCGTGCATGAAGATATCGGGCAAACCGGAGCAACCGAGCCACGCGGACGGCGACCCAAGCAGGCGCATAGTCGAACTGATTCCGCTACGTAGATCTGAGGAGAATCCCGAGGAGCCTTTTCGGCGCCCCGGCGAGACGCGGCTTTCCCCCAGTAACTCGATTCCGCAGCGAGGCGCTGCACAGCCGGCCACCCAAAACGGTCGGCGCCGTCCCTGGCGCGATGCCTATTCAGCACGTTTTGCGCCCGCGCCGCCGCGGTATAACTACGATTGTTCTCCTTAGACGATTCGGGCGATAAGCTGGCTCCCCTTTACCTGATCTTGCCGATGAAGAACCACGATCGCGCTGCCGCCCGCCTGGCATGGATACGTCGCATCCTCGACGATGCCTCGTTGACCCTGGAATCAGCGTCGGTCGACGCCAGCTTCCGTAGTTACTGGCGCACCCACCACGCCGGGCAGAGCTGGATCGTGATGGACTCGCCGCCCGCGCAAGAAGATCCCAGCCCCTGGCTGGAGATCGGCGCGCGACTTCTGGCTGCGGGCCTGCACGTGCCGAAAGTGCAGGCACAGGATCTCGAACAGGGTTTCCTGCTGATCGAGGATCTGGGTTCACAACTGTATCTGCCAGTACTTGCCGAAGACACCGCCGACGCACTGTATGCCGATGCCATGGATGCGCTGCTGATCATGCAGCGCGATGCCGACGTGGATGGGCTGCCGCCATACGATCACGCCTTCCTCGAACTCGAACTGGCGATCATGCCCGAGTGGTTTCTCGGCCGGCATTTGAGACGCGAACTTTCACCGGCACAGTCGCGCGTTATCGAGAACGCATTCAACACACTGACGGAAAGTGCGCTCGAACAGCCCCGCTGCTTCGTGCATCGCGATTTCCACAGTCGGAATCTGCTGATCACCGACCGCGATAACCCCGGCATCATCGATTTTCAGGGCGCACGGCATGGACCGATCACGTACGATCTGGCCTCGCTGCTGCGCGACTGTTACATCGTGTGGGCCCCCGAACGGGTGGACGCGTGGGCTGAAGGCTATCGACGAAAGCTGCTGGCGGCCGGGCTGATCCCCGCCGACACCGACAGCGCACGCTTCCAGCGCTGGTTCGATCTGATCGGCCTGCAGCGTCACCTCAAAGTCCTGGGGATCTTTTGCCGTCTCTGCTATCGCGACGGCAAGCCGGGTTATCTCGATGACTTGCCGCGCGTCTACGACTACGTGATCGACGTCGCCGGTCGCTATCCCGAGCTGGCTGACTTCGTCGCGCTGATGCAGCATTCCGTCGGCAACCGCGACTTGCGCCAGGCAGCCAGCGCATGAGGCACGCACTGATTTTTGCTGCCGGTCTCGGTGAACGCATGCGTCCGCTGACCGACCACATCCCGAAACCCCTGCTGCTGGTCGGCGGCAAGCCGCTGATCGAATGGCATTTGGAAAAGCTCGCCAGCGCCGGCGTGCATTACGTGGTGATCAACACCTCGCACCTGGCCGAACAGTTTCCCGACACCCTGGGCGATGGCTCGCGCTGGGGCTTGCGCATCCGCTATGCCTACGAAGGCCATACGCCACTGGAAACCGGCGGCGGCATGCTCAACGCACTGCCGTTGCTCGGCGCCGAACCGTTCATCACTGTCAATGGCGACATCTGGTGCGATGTCGACTTCAACCAGCTGCCGCCCGCACCCGCGGGACTGGCGCACTTGCTGATGGTCGACAACCCGGCCCATCACCCGCAAGGTGATTTCGCGCTCGATCCGGACGCACTGCTGCACCAGCACGGCGAACCGAAACTCACGTTCAGCGGTATCGGTGTGTTCCGGCCCGGCTTTCTACAGCACTGGCAGCTGGCGATCGGCGAAGCCGCTGGCGCAGGCGACAGGCCGCCTGCTTTCAAGCTGGCGCCGCTGCTGCGTGCCGCGATGGCTCGCGCTGCCGTCAGCGGTTCGTATCATGGCGGACGGTGGACCGACGTCGGCACACCCAAGCGCCTGCAGCAGATCGACGCCTACCTGCAGGCCGACCACCCGGTCGGTGAAGGCTGAGGTCAGGGCGAGGCCAGGCTGTGCCCGCTGGGAGTCCCCGACTCGCGAATCTCCACCGCGGTTGCCGAACGAATCACCGGCGGCAACGGCGGCAGCTGAGCCAACGCCAGCTTGCCACCGGGTGATGGTGGCGTCGGTGCCGAGGAAACCGTCGGCGTCGACGGGGCAACCCGGACGCCATCGGCCATTTCCTGCGACAGCGCGGCCTTCTCCGCCTCGCTCGTCATCACGATGATGCTGATACGACGGTTGATCGGATCGCCGGGGTGCAGTTTGTCGAACGGCACCGCCGACGCCAGACCCACCACGCGGGCGATCTTGTCCGCTTGCAGACCGCCGGCAATCAAGGCCCGCCGCGCGGCGTTGCCTCGATCCGCCGACAACTCCCAGTTGCTGTAGTTGTGCTCACCGCTATAAGGCGCGTCATCGGTGTGACCGGAAATGCTGATCATGTTCGGCACACGGTTGATGGATGCCCCCAGCTCCCCTAGAATCTTCACGGTATACGACTTGAGCGTGGCGCTGCCAACGTCGAACATCGGACGGTTGAGTTTGTCGACAATCCGGATGCGCAGGCCTTCCGGCGTGATGTCGATCAGCAACTGGTCCTTGAACGGTGCCAGTGCCTGGCTGTTCTGTATCGCCGCGTTGAGCTGCTTCATCAGCTCATCCAGCCGGGCGGCTTCCTGCTTGTGCGCCAACGCGGCGGCCTCGCGGACATCTTTCTTGACGATGGGCGCGCCATGCTTGTCCTTACCCGGACCATGCGATATGTCCATCGCGCCACCCAGCGTGATCGCGCTGTCGCTGGCGCCACCGGGACCCAACTTGCCCGGGGGCGCCATCGTCGCGGCGCCCGGCGTCATGCTGGGATTCTTGAAATATTCGGAAACCGCCGCGCGCTGCTCACGCGTGCCGATACCGAGCAGCCACATCACCAGGAAGAACGCCATCATCGCCGTCACGAAGTCCGCGTAGGCAACCTTCCATGCCCCGCCGTGGTGACCATGCTTCTGGCGCCGATTCCGGCGGATGATGATCGGCTGCAGCTCCTCGCTCACGCGCCCGCTCCCGTGCGGTCGCCCTTGAGGTGTCCCTCCAGGTCGAGGAAGCTGGGCCGGGCATGTCCTGATAGCGACTTGCGCGCAAACTCCACCGCCACCATCGGGTTGTAGCCGCGCAGGCTGGCCATCAGCGCCACCTTGACGCATTCGTACGCCTTGCCGTCTTCCTGCGCCTTGTTTTCCATCGCCGAAGCAACCGGCCCCGCGAAGCCGTAGCAAAGCAGAATGCCGAGGAACGTGCCGACCAGCGCGCCGGCGATGTGCTCGCCGATCTGCGAGGTATCGCCGCCGAGCTGCGACATGGTGGTCACGATGCCGAGGACGGCGGCCACGATGCCAAACCCGGGCAACGCGTCGGCCGACTTCATCACCGCCATCGCCGGCGCCTCGGCTTCATGGTGGTGGGTTTCCACCTCCATCTCGAGCAGTTGCTCCAGCTCGTGGGGATTCATGCTGCCGCCCACGATCAGCCGTAGGCAGTCGGTGATGAATTCGATCAGGTGGTGCTCGGCCAGCAACCGCGGATAGGCCGAAAAGACCTCGCTGGTGGACGGATCCTCGATGTGCGACTCCAGCCCCAACAGGCCTTCCTTGCGCATCATGCTGAAGATGTCATACAGCAGCGAGAGCAGGTCGATATAGTCCTGGCGGCGATAGGCGGGCCCTTTTAGCAGCCCCAACATGTCGCTGAAGGCTGCCTTGACGATCTTGACCGGATTGGCGATCAGAAACGCGCCGGCCGCACCACCGCCGATGATCAGCAGTTCGTATGGCTGCCACAACGCCATCAGGTTGCCATGCGACAGCACATAGCCGCCCAGGACGCTGACAATGACCACCAGGGTGCCGATAACGACTAGCATGCAGATTCCATCGCGGGATCAAATATCCCTACCGAAGGCTATCGACCGCAGGCGGTAAATATTTAGCCGAATCGGGCACCTGCTTGCGAAGGAAGGACTATGACCCGCTCACTGCGGTTCACCGTGAAAAACGAAAGGCCCGGCGATGCCGGGCCTTTCTCTGGATCGCAAAAACGGAGGATTCAGGGACGTCGTGCCAGCTCCGGGTTTTCCTTGGTCACCGGCATCAGATCCTTCTTCGACACACCCAGCCACAGCAGGATCGGGCTGGCGACAAAGATGGAGGACAGCGTACCCACCACGATGCCGATCAACATGGTGACGGCAAAGCCGTGCACCGCCGGACCACCAAAGAAGAACAGCGCGCCCATCGTGATCGCAGTGAACAACGAGGTGATGATGGTTCGCGACAGCGTGTTGTTGATCGAGCGGTTGAGGATTTCTTCCGGCTCGGCCTTGCGGGCAAGCCGGAACAACTCGCGGATGCGGTCGAACACCACCACCTTGTCGTTGATCGAGTAACCGATCACCGCCAGCACCGAAGCCAGCACCGTCATGTCGAACTCGCGTTGCACCAGTGCCAGGATGCCCAACGTCACCAGCACGTCGTGCACTTCGGTGGCCACCGCCGCGATCGCGAAACGACGCTCGAAGCGAATCCACAGGTAGGCCATGATGCCGAGGATAACGAACACCGCGGCCACGCTGCCGTCGCTTTTCAGCTCGGCCCCGACTTCGGCAGTGATGAACTCGGGGTTCTTCAGCACGGCGTCCGGGCGCGCAACCTGCAGAATCTTCGACACATTGTCGGCCACCTGCTGCAGATTGACTTTGCCATCGGCGTCAACGGCAGACGGAACATCGCTCGTCTGCATCCGGATCGATACTTCACGCGTGCCGCCCAGGCTTTGCACCATGGCGCCGTGGAGCCCACCCTTTTGCAGCGCCGCGCGTACATCGGCGATTTGCACCGAATGGCCGTAGTCCACCGTCATCGCGACGCCGCCGGTGAAATCCAGCCCGTAGTTGAGTCCCCGGGTCATGATCGTCGCGATCGAGGCGATCATCAACAGCACTGCTATTGCAATGCTGTATTTGCGCATGCCGAGAAACGGGATATTGCTGTTGTGATTAAAGATTTCCATGGAATTCCCGCCTTTACACCGAAAGGGTCTTGAGCTTGCGGTTACCGTGAATCATCGCGGTGAACGCGTGGGTCAGGGTCACCGAAGTGAACAGTGAAGTCAGGATGCCGATCATCAGCGTCACGCCGAAGCCCTTGATGGCGCCGGTGCCCATCGTGGTCAGTGCCAGCGCCGCGATGAGATGGGTGACGTTGGCGTCGAGAATGGTGGCCCAGGCCTTTTCATAACCGGCGCGGATCGAGGCATGCGGCGAGGAACCGTTGCGCAATTCCTCACGGATTCGCTCGCAGATCAGCACGTTGGCATCGATCGCCATGCCGAGGGTAAGCACGATGCCGGCCACGCCGGGCATGGTCAGGGTCACGCCGATCAGTGACATCACCGCGATCAGGATCACCAGATTGAAGA
>JALYXN010000179.1 GCA_030947085.1 Pseudomonadota bacterium
GCCTGTGCGAGAACAGATTCCTGACGGTTCGCCGGTCCATAGTGGTTCTATGGACCAAGAATCGGCGGGGATATGGACCGCACAGGCGGATTCGCAGACCGGCCAACCAAAGTCCGACAGACTCCTAGGCAACCCGGCGATCGAGAACATCCCCGGACGGTGGTCGCAGTGATCGCTTCGTCAGTGGCGCGCCGTGCCCGTCAGGCAGTCCATATCCAGGTGGATACCATGCAACCGCGGCAACTGGCGACGCAGGGCCAAGGCGAGTTCTGGCGACGCATCGACGATGGCCTGCTCAAAGGCCTGCAACAAAGCGCTTTCGTGGTGCGCCAGAAGTCGAATCCAGGCGATTCCGTTTTTTGGCATGGCATGAAGCAGCCAAGTGGAAAGCTGGCGACGCGTGCTTCCTCGCCAGCGGCCCTGCGCTGAGATCTTGATGCCGATGCTGTGAAGCTGCGCCTGAAGATCGACGACCAGAAGCGCCAGCGTTCCGGCATTTTCGCGCAAAATCACCCGCAACCCAGGCTCGCTGACGTCGGCGGCATGAAGGTACAAACCGCGCAGCTTAACGGCACGCCGGACTAAGGACCTGATGCCCGCCTGCGTCGATCGGTTCCGTGAGGTTGGTCGCTGAGTGAGGGTGATATTCACAGAACCATCATCGTCCTCGGCAACTTAGCGGGAGATTAATCCCGGAACTGCTGGAGCAGACCCAGTCAGGTGCCAGTCGATTCAGAACAGGTTCGTCATTGTCTCAGTTGCAACAGATTCAACGGCTGCCCGTTGCTGCCGCGTACGCCTTGCTGCAAGGCCGCCAGCTTTTCAATCGCTGGGCACAACGCCTGGATTTGCGGCCGCAAGGCCTGCATTCGCTGTTGCATGCGGGGCTGCAACTCGGTAGCGAGCGACGCGGCGCGATCGCGCAGGCTGGCGGCCGCCTGCAGATCACCGGCCAGGGCCGCATTGATCGCCTGCTGTCCAAGATCGGAAGCCAGCAGCGGTAGCAGATCGGCGCCGATCTGGTTCATGGTCTGATCGGCAAAATCGCCCTGCCAGTCGTGCGTGGTTTGGCTGACCGCGATGCGCCGCTTGAGCGCATCGGCATGCGTGTTCAGCCGACGATCAAGCTCCGCGCGTGTATCGGCGCCGAGTCCCATGCCATCGGCTTCGGCGCGCACACCCTGCACGGCCATCTCCACGCCATGCCGGGCAACCGTGCGCACCTGCGGAACCAGCGCCCGCAGCTGGCGCTCGAACAACACCAGCCGATCCTGATTTTCCGCGTTCAAAACGACCGCCTGGCCATCGGTACGCAAGGTGCCAGCTTGAAGTTCGACGTGAAACGGCGCCGGCGATGGTCGATCAAATGCCAGGCCGGCCGGCTTCAGCGTGATGTCGTAGCTGCTGGTGGCATGACAGGTCGCAGCCAAATCCTGCGCCTGCAACGGCGACGCGCACCAGGTCAGCGTCAGCAACAGCATAAGTCCCACACGCATGGGTGATTTCCTCGAATTGGTAAGCGACCGATAGCGGACGGCATCCCAACTGGCGCTGAACTGACCGGTCAACGGCGTGCCGCAGGGAACTTTGAACGCTCCGATGGCGGACCCGCTCGCCAGCTCAGCCACAGCAGCACCGGTACAGCGATGACCTTGAGTGCCAGCCCAACTTCCCACGTGCGTTGCGCTCGGGCAACCATCCACAACGCGAGCTCGCGCAACTGGGGCTGGCTTTGTGCGTGCTGACGAGCCACGTCAAAGTCAGCCCAGTGAGGCAGCATCAGCACCGCCGTGACAAGCGCCCACAAAGCCAGCAGCCACGCGACGTACCGCATGGTGGGCCGCGCCCAGCGCAGCCGCAAGATGCAACCCGCGCAGACGGCGATGACGGCCACCGATGCCAGCAAATAGGAATAGTCGGCGTGTTGCAGATATTGCACGGCGCCCAGTGCAGCGAACAGCATCACGATCCAGACCACCGTCATCCACAATGAAAAGCGCCGTCTGGGCGCGGCGCCAGCTCGGGTCAATAGCGGCATCAGCCGACCACTCTGTCGGGCATGATCACGACAGGGACGGTAAGCAGCCAGTAAAAACCACGCATGTTCAGTTCTCCAGCGAGAGGAAAGCGTCTCGGTGTAAGCGCGCAGTCTAACGGCCCAACGAAAAAGGGCGCCATCAGCGCCCTTTTTCGTTCGTTACTGGCTGATGTTTCTCTCAGCCGGCCATTTCAGCGCGGGCTGATGGTGAACTTGCCCGCCGAAATCCCCAGGTTGACACCTTGACCGGTACCGGCGATCGCCAGCGATACGGTGCCTTTGGTCATGACCTGGGCCTGAGAACTCTTCACCACGCCAGCGTCGGCGCCTGCTTGGGCGTAATCACCGTAAACCTCGGCGATGTTGTGAACATTGCTGATTTCACCCGTGCCATTGTCAATGTGGTATTTGCCGGCAGTCAGACCGCCGCCCACCACCCTGATCTTTACGTTGGCGTGCTGTCCGTTGGTGCAGGTGATTCTGCCGGTGCCTTCCGCACGCTTGAAAATCAACGACCAACCCGACAAGTTATAGACCATCTCACACTTGACCGTGGCCTCAGCGGCCTGGGCATTGCTGGCAGGCAAGGCCGTCGCGGCGCCCGCACACGCCAACACGAACGCAGCCATGGCGAAAGTACGCTTGATCATTGTCATCTCCTATGGTTTAAAGCGGGATTGGGATGCCCCTGCAGCGGCCAGCCGCAGATGGCTGGAGACTACAAAGCAGGTACTTAGCGTGTGTACTCCAGCGTGACAACAATGTGCACAGACCACACGTTCGTTCAGGTTGCGATGCGATCGTTGGGCCACGCCGAGTCGTGCTGGGTCAAGCTGACAGCGGGCGCGCCATACTCTTGTGGCAAGACCCGCGTCATGCCTAGACTCGACACGACGACTGCCGCAATGCCAAGAAGGAGTCTTATGGTCAAGTACTCACTGGTCGGTTATGACGGTTCGGACGCCGCGCGCCGGGCGTTCCAATTCGCCATCGACATGGCCCGCTGCGCCAATGGCCGGGTGCGCGTGGTCACGGTGCTTCGGGTGACCGAAGGCGGTGATTCATGTGCGCTGATGATGACCGACTCCGGTGCGAAGCGATCACAGGAACTGCTGAACGAACTCACTGCCATCGTGCCTGAAGCCGGCGAACTGGTGGACATCGAACTCACACACGGCAGCCCGGGCGACGTGCTTTTAAGCCAGATCGAGCAGCACGGCGTCGACCACATCGTGATCGGTCACACCGAGCGCGGCGCGCTGGCACGGTGGCTGCTCGGATCCGTCTCCGGCAACGTGCTGGCGAGGGCCCACGTACCGGTGACGGTCGTTCGCTGATCCGGTGGCCCGCCTACCCTGAACGGCGAGTTGGCGGGGATTAACCCTGCGCCGGATTCAAGCCCTATCCTGTGTCACCCCGTCGTCATGTGACGGCTTGCCGCCTCGGCATCTGTCACTAATTGCCGCCACAGGAAACACCCTTGAGTTATCCCAATGACCTGCCCTGGACCCTTGCGGGTATCGACCTCAGCCGGATCGAGATCGCCCGCGTGCGTCACAACGAGGATCTGTTTTTCCTGCTCTGCAGTTCGTCATTTGTCGAGAGTGGCTCAGATCTGTACACGCAAAACCTGATTGACCATTTTGCCGGCGATCAGGAGCTGCAGACCTGGCTGTGTCAGCACTGGGAGCACGAGGAACTGCAGCATGGCCAAGCCTTGGCAGCCTACGTCAAAACAGTCTGGCCCGAGTTCGACTGGGACAAGGGATTCAAGGCGTTCTGGACCGAATACGGTGCGGTGTGCACGTCCGAGCAACTCGAACCCAGCCGCGGTCTCGAGCTGGCCGCGCGCTGTGTCGTGGAAACCGGCACCGCCAGCCTTTACCGCGCACTGAACGAGCTCACCGACGAGCCGGTGCTGCAGCAATTGACCCACCATATCAAGAGCGACGAGGTGCGCCACTACAAGCACTTCTATCACCACTACCAGCTGTATCGCGAGCGCGAGGGCTTTGGTCGCTACAAGGTATTCCGGGTGATGCTGCGGCGGGTTAACGAGATCAAGAGCGAAGACAGCGACATCGCACTGCGTCATGTATTCAACCAGTGCTATCCCCAGCATGCCGGCGATGAGAAGGCGTTTCGCCGGGTCAGCGACCGCGCCCAGGGCCTACTCCGACGGCATATCCCCGCGGCGATGACGGTGAAGATGCTGCTCAAGCCGCTGGATCTGCCGCACCGGCTTCAGAGTGTGCTGGAAAAGCCCTTGGCGAAGATCACGGAAAAGCTGTTTTTGCACTGAGCCATCTGCGCGTACCGCGTCGAATTTCTAATGCGCAGCGGCGTTGGAGGCGCGGGGTGCACTCCTGATCAGGCGCTTTTCCGCGGCGGCGGCCCGCATGCTTCGCACGTCAACCGGGCGAATCCTGGAGATGGTGCACGGCACGTCACCGCGCAGCGTCAGCACCTTGTCGAAGTTTGCGCTGACCTGGTTGATGTTCGACGTCAGCGCGATGCTGTTGGAAAACAACAGGTTCTGGCAGCCGTACAGGTCAAGCAACCAGGCCTGTGTCGGACGGGTATAGACCACCAGTTGCGTCTCCGTGAGGGGCTCCCACGAATAGAGGCTGATAAAGGTGAAGTTACCCACCGGAGCGCCAGCCGCCGCCAGATACTCGGCCTGACGTTCGGAGCGATGCCGCTCGGTGGCCACGCCGGCGCAGCCGGCAAGCAGCGCGAACAGCAGCGGGACGATCAGGGTACGAATGGGCATGGCATCTCACCTCTTTGACGATGTCGCGATCGGATGTGACGCAACCACAGGCAGACCGCGGCCTGGACTTATTTTTTCTTCTTCGCGACTGGCAGCCATTTGTCGGCGTCGAAGCCGGCCACTTCGTAAACCAGGGTCTGCTTCTTCTCGCCCTTGGCGAGGGTCACGTCCAGGCTGATTTTCTTTGCCTCCTGCAGCATCGCGAGAAAGGCCTTGTCGTCCCGGATCATCAACGCAGGCTCCCCGGTGGTCGGGGCGAAGGCCTTGATCCGGACCGGTTTGCCGTCGACCGTTGCAGGTATCGTGCAGTTGCCGCGACAGACGAAACCGGGCTTCTCACCGTACAGAAAGACACTCTGTCCCCAGCTCGTGTGACGGCGCAGCACCAGCCGTACGCGATCGTCGCCGGAGGGCTGGCTGGTGTAAATGGTGGC
>JALYXN010000183.1 GCA_030947085.1 Pseudomonadota bacterium
GATCACAGGTACGGGTGCGGTCGATGGTGCGGGCAACGATGGTGTCGGCACGGCGAATCTGCGCACGCGAAAGCGTGCAGCCTTGCAGCAGCAGGGTGGCGAACAGGATAGGGAAGAGAAGCAGACGCATGAGTCGCATGCGCCCATGATAGATGAGGACGTCGCGTATCCATCGTCACGCCCGAACTGTCTCAACCAACCATCACGCCGGACCGCCGACGCGACGGTTGATTCAGCGCAGAGAAAGTCCGATCAAGGCGACCAGAATGCGTCGAGTCGCGCGTTGCCGGGCTCGAGTGTGCCATTGAGGTGCACCACCGCCAGTGCACCGGGCGGCATGCCGCGGAAATCATCGGAGCGGCCATCGACCAGCAGGGCCACCAGCCGCTCGATGCCCGGGTTATGACCGACCAGCATCACGGTGCCAGCATCGCCATGCTGGTCGAGCAATGCCAGCAGCTCCCCAGGCGAGGCATCGTAGATCTCGTCGGCCATTTGCGGAACCGGTGCGCCGTCGAGGGCGGCCAATGCCAGTCGGGTGGTTTCGCCGGTGCGCTTGCTGGGTGAGCACAGCACTCGCTCGGGGCGAAGATGGTGGGCGGCCAGCCATAGTCCGGCTGCTTGCGCTTCTTGCTCGCCGCGGGGGCTGAGCGGGCGCTGCAGGTCGTCACCGGGGGCTTCTATCGGCACGGCTTCGGCGTGCCTCAACAGGATCAGTTCGTGCATGGAAAACTCCGGCGGTTGGGGAGGCGCTGGCGGCGCGGTGGCATGGCGTCAGTCGCGTTATGGCTGGCGTTTGATCCAGCGCGAAAGGGGTTTCCAGTCCTGCTGGTGATTGCGGACCTGCTCCGATTGATAGTCGAAAATGCCTTTGCCCAATGCACTGAGCAAGACATAGGCCTGACTGTCGCGAAGTTCGGCAACCACCGGGAAAGGTGATTCCTCGGCCAGTTGGTTGACGGCATCCTGGCTGGCGTGGGTCCACGGCTTCAGCCGATTGGCGACCAGAGCCACCGGCAGCGTGCCGCGCTCGATCCGCTTGATGGCGCGCAATTCCTGCAGGAAATCGAGCGTGGCGTGCAGGTCGAAGGACGAGGGCAGCACCGGCACCAGCACGACATGGGCGAGCTCGAGGTAAGGTTCCAGATCGCGCTCGCGAACGCCAGCGGGCGTGTCGATCAGCAGTTGTTGGGTATCCGGTGGCAATTTCTGCAATGACCGGCGGCCCCCCTCGAAGGCCAGCACACCGGGGACGTTGTCCGGTCGCAGTGCGGCCCATCGAAAGCTGGAGCCTTGTCGATCGGCGTCGATGATGGCGGTGTGCTGCCCTTTCTGCGCCCAATACGACGCCAGCTGGGTGACCACCGTGCTTTTGCCGCAACCACCCTTGCTGCTTGCCACCAGCGTCGTAAGCATCGACTCACCCTTGCCGCGGAAAGTAAGCCAAGCCTACACGGCTGTGGATGCGCCGCAAAGCTGCGCTGCGACAGCTCAGCCAGGGTGGCCGGGTTGCCAGTCCGCTGGCGGGTCGACCGGGATGTTGTTGTCGCGCAGGGCCGCCAGCTGCAGGCTCATTTCCGTGCCGCCATGGCGCGCCAACGCCAGCAGATGCTGCGCCAGCGCCAGGTCATCCGGTGCCTTGGCCAGCAACGCGCCGAAATTCTGCACCTGCCAGATCAGGTTGCGACGGGCATCCTTCGCTTCCTGCTGCTGAGCCGGGTCACTCGACAGCACCTCGCGCAGATGCAATCCCAGCGAACGGCCCAGCGGGCTCGATCCCCATTCGAGCACCTTGGCCAGTTTCAGGCAGTCCGCCTTGATCGAGGGATCGTCACCGGCGTTTTCGCACAACTTGGCGATGATCGGGAGACTGGGCTGCGGTTGCGCGCTGGCCAAACCATAGACAAGCACGGTCTGCATGCCCACGGCACCGGCTTTTCTGCTGGCGTCGAAGGTGTCCGCCGCGGGCGGCAACACACCCACGGAGTTGGCCAGCGCCTTCAGGCTGCTTCCGGTGTAATCGTCGTAGAGCGTGGCTGCCGCAGCCCTAGCGAGGTCGTCGCGGGCCGCGTCCTTCTTCATGTTGTGCGCGTCATCGCCAAGTTTCAGCAACCACACCGCCGCGTTCTCCGGCGCCTCCGTCTGCAGCGCCTTCAGGGCAGACCGGTTCGGGCAGGCATCGGCCTTGGCATCACAGTCGGCCAGGCGAACCCAGTCGACGGCCGCATCGTCGCCTTTCGCTGCGGCAGCGCGTTCGATCAAGGCGTGAAAGCTGTTGCTTGGTGGTTGATTGAACAAGGGGCGCGCCAGCAGGGCGGCGCCAAGCAACGGCACGGCATCGGCGCGCGGCGCCAACACGCTGACCAGGTCACGCTGGAATGCAAGCTGCGCCTGGTCCCTGGTTTTGGCGGCGGGCGTGGGTGCGTGAAGCGTGGAGTCGTGAGGTGTGGAGTCGTGAGACGTCTTGCCGGTCTGCGCCGCGTTCGCGATGACCGGGTTGATCAGCAGCGCAAGGGCGCCGACGAGAGCAACGTGCCGCAAGCCAAGCATCATGGGGTCTGGTCCATCGTCAAAGCGATCAGCATACCCTGCGCAGATTAAGCGCGGCTGATTCGCCAGCGGCGGCACACGTCGTACTTCCGGTCGGGCTTGTTACGATGGCCGTTCTGGCGCTGGGAGTGGCCCTTGATGGTTTTATCGGAGACGCGTAGTGGATCATTTGTCGACATTTGCCGATGGCGCCCCCTGGTTTGTTGGCTGGGGCACGCTGGCATTGATCAATGCCGCACTGGCACAGGGCAAGAACCGCAGCGGTTTGTTGTGGTTTCTGCTGTCGTTGCCGCTCGGACCGCTGGCCACCTTGCTGCTGGTGCTGATGCCGAAGGTGCGGTCGAAGATGTTTTGAAGGCCGGGATTTGGGAGGCGGGATTCGAAAGAGCTTCGGCTTGCTGCTTTCCCAAATCTCAAATCCCGAATCCCTGGCTCTTACTCGCCTAATGCTTCGCGCATGAATTCAGGCTGGGCCAGCGCGCCTTTGTGGATGTCGGCGTTGTAATAACGGGTCGGGAAATTCTTGCCGATCGCGCCGCGCTCGCGGAAGCCGGACAGGTCGCCGCCCTTGCGCGCCATGGTGCAGCTCCACCAGCCCGTCGGATAGCACGGCTGCGGGAACGGCAATGTCTTCACTGCGCTGAAGCCGCTGGTGCGCATGGCCGAGCGCATCGACT
>JALYXN010000207.1 GCA_030947085.1 Pseudomonadota bacterium
CTGGTACACCGCTGTATGCGCAAGGTTGCTGCCGTAGTCGTAGAGGTAGCTGCTATCGGACGCATGGTTGTAGGAGCTGACGAACTGCCATCCGTCCCACAGGCGGGTGCTCTGGGAAAAGTTGACCAGATAACGTGAATCGCCTTGGGTAACGGTGAGGCCGTCGCTCGCGCCGCGGTCTTTGGGCACATATTGAAGATCGACCTGGCCCTGGGTACGGGGGAAAAGATAGCGGAATTCCCCGGCCAGCATCACACCGCGGTCGGTATAGATGCGCGGGTCCAGGGTGGCGTCATAATTGGGCGCCAGATTTAGATAATAAGGTGCATTCGCCTGAAAGCCGGAACGGCTGGTATTGCCCAGCGTCGGATAGAGAAAGCCACTCTTGCGGCGGTCATCAATGGGGAAGCTCATGTAAGGCAGGTACAGAAACGGTATGTTGCCCAGACGCATGGTGGCGTTCCGGGCCACGCCCACTCCGGTATCCTTGTCGAGGCTGATCGACTTGGCGCGGAACTCCCACAGATGGTGGCCGACATCACAGGTCGAGTAGGTGGCCATGGAATAGCGGGTGTGCTGCGCGTCCAGCATGTGTCCCTGCTTGGCGGTGCCGTTTCCGCGCGACTGCAGCAGCTGGTATCGCACGTCGTCGGCAATGCCGCGGCTCGCGTCGGTGTTGCCCTGCATGTGCGACGCTGCCAGCAATTGGCCGGCTTCCTGGTAGCGCACGTCGCCCTTGGCGTTGTAGTCGGTGGTGTCGTTGTTGTAATCGACCGTATCGGCTTGCAACAGCTGGTCGGCCCGTTCCAGTCTCACATCGCCAGACAGGTGATAGACCGACTGGTTCGAGCTGTCGACGTGCCTGGCATCGACCTGGGCCGGACTGGTTGCGCGCAGGCTGACATCCCCGCTCAGGGTGGGGTCGTAGAAATCCAGCAGCGCATTGGGTCGGCACATCGCATAGTTGTAAGGGCGCGGCGCACAGTGGAACGAACCCAGCGGGCAGGCCTTGGCCGGCTCCTGCTGTGGAATCGCGGGGCCACTGCGAATGGTGCTGGCCTCGGCCTGACCACCGATCAGGGCAAGTGCTGCGGCAACCGCCAGCAGGCGGCGTGGGGGAAGCTGGGACGTCACCATGGAAATCTGTCGGGCCTGAAGGCTGGTTAAGCTAGCAGAAAGCCCCCGAATACGGCAGGCAAACCTTTCTGCTCGGGGGAGAGGGCGAAGCTTTCAACGTCGATCTGGCGTGAGAAGCGCTCAAGTCCGGGTCCAACGCGCCAGTGCGTCCCCGGTCGGCGGCCTCGCTAACTCATTCCAGCAATGCATTCACATAGGCGCTGCTGCTGGCGGCCAGCGCGTCCAGGTCATAGCCTCCCTCCAGCGAGGAAACGAGGCGACCGCCAGCGTGCGCGCGCGCCAGAGCGGCGAGCTTTTCGCCGATCCAGGCGTAGTCCGCCCGACCCAGACGGATATCCGCCAGTGGATCGTTGCGATGCGCATCGAAACCGGCCGAGACCAGCACCAGTTGCGGCTTGAATGCACTGAGTCGGGGTAACAGCCGGCATTCCCACAATTCGCGGAATTCATGTGAGCCGGCACCCGGCGACAAGGTGCCATTGACGATGTTGCCGACACCGGTTTCATCCTCGCGTCCACTGTCCGGATACAGCGGCGACTGGTGGCTTGAAGCGAACATCACCCGCGGCTCGGATTCGAAGATGTCCTGGGTCCCGTTGCCGTGATGCACATCGAAGTCGGCGATCGCCACGCGTTTCAAACCATGGACGGCGATCGCATGCGCGGCCGCCACCGCCACGCTGTTGAACAGGCAAAAACCCATGGCCTTGTCGCGGGTAGCGTGGTGCCCCGGCGGGCGTATCGCGCAAAAGGCCTGACGGCTGTTGCCGGACATCACGGCATCGACGGCGGCAACGGCGGCGCCGGCGGCGCGCAACGCTGCCTCGATCGAGCCGGGCGACATGAACGTGTCCGGATCCATTTGCCGCGTGCCATGCTCGGGCTCGCTGGCGAGCACGTGTTCGACATACTCGAGACTGTGAACCCGCAGCAATTGCTCGCGCGTCGCCAACGGGGCCTCGATACGATCCAGTGCGGCATGGCGATCGTGGTCCAGCGCTTGCAGCACACTGCGCAGACGCGCCGGGCGCTCGGCATGACCGGCGCCGGGGTCGTGTCGCAGGCACGCGGGGTGTGTATACAGCCGCATCATGCGTAGGGTCAGCCGTTGGTCTGCGGTTTGGGGCGGCGTGCGTGCTGCCACAGCACTTCGCCATGGCCGCTGGCGCGGGCCAGCACGCGGCAGATCACAAACAGCAAATCGGACAGCCGGTTCAGGTAACGCTGCGGTTGGGTACGGATGTCCTCGGTCCGGGCCAGCGCGACCACCTCGCGTTCGGCACGGCGGCACACAGTCCGTGCCAGATGGCCGCAGGCCGCTGCCATGCCTCCGCCTGGCAAAATGAATTCCTTCAGCGCCGGCAGCGACTCATTGAACGTGTCCAGAATGGTCTCCAGACGGTCGATGTCACTGTCCTCGACCATCGCCATGCCCGGGATGCACAACTCGCCGCCCAGATCGAACAGGTCGTGTTGCACCTGCATCAATGCTTCACGCACGTCCTCGCCGACACCGTCGGCAGCCAGCACCATGCCGATGGTGCTGTTCAGCTCATCCACGGTGCCGTAGGCGTTGACCCGCAGGGAATCCTTGCCCACGCGCGAGCCGTCACCCAGCCCGGTACTGCCGTCATCACCGGTCCGCGTGTAGATCTTTGAAAGCCGGTTGCCCATG
>JALYXN010000208.1 GCA_030947085.1 Pseudomonadota bacterium
CTGGTACACCGCTCCGATGCGAGCGGCGCATGATGACGTGCGCACGCTGCGGTTGTATCTCGATCGCGTCGTCGGCTCCACCGGCGAGCGTGTGGCATGGCCGGCGGCAAGTTTCCAGCAGCCACGCTTCCTCACCGATTTTCGCCCGGTCGATGTGCCGGCATACCGCCAGTCCCTGTTCGCCGTCACGCCTTACGTTTCCGGTGTGTACGACAACGTTCGCGGTCGCAGTCACTTTCAGCAAGGTGCCGACATTTTGTGGAAACCGAATGGCCAGTTCCAGCTCACGGCCGCGTTGAATCCCGATTTCGGTCAGGTCGAGAGTGATGACCTGGTGGTCAATTTCGGTGCCACCGAGACCTACGTCAGTGACAAGCGTCCGTTCTTCACCGAGAACCAGGGCATCTTCGATTTCGGCCTGCTCGACGACAACAGTCAGCTGGTCTACACGCGCCGGGTCGGCGGACCGTCCGATGACGGAAGCGGGGCGGCGAACATCAATGCGGCGGTGAAGCTCAATGGAAGTGTCGGCAGCACCAGCTATGGGCTGCTGGCGGCCGACGAAGCCGGGGAAGCGGGCCGCCTCTTTGGCGCGGCCCGGCTGACCCACGATTTCGGCGACCAGAGCCTGGGCATGATGCTGACCCGGGTGGATCATCCGTGGCTGGATCGGCAGGCCAACGTACTGGGCGTCGATCATCACTGGCGACCGACCGATCGCCTGACCATCGCCACCAACGTCGTCGGCAGCGACATACGTCAGCATGGCGACCACGTGCGCGACAGCGGCGGCACCCTCGTTGCCGACTATCAGATGGACGACGGCTGGCGTCAGCAATGGCTGGGCATGCATTTTGGCGATCAACTGCAGCTCAACGATTTCGGCTACCTGTCACGCAACAACTTCAATTACGGTCACTGGGAAGTGCGCAAGCGCCATACCGGGTTGCCGGCCGACTCGGCTTACAGCTCGCACGAGTGGCGATTCCGCATCGATGGGCTGGATAACGACCACGGCCTGCGGCTGCGACGACAGCTGCGCATCTCACGCCGCAGCGGCCTGCGCAATGGTGGCAGCGAGGACATCCAGCTCAACCTGAATTCGGCCGGCTGGGACGATCTGCTGACGCGCGGCAACGGCGCGCTGTTCCTGCCGCCGACGCTTGATCTTGCATTTGATCGATCCAGCCCGCGTCATGGCGACTGGGCGTGGAAGGTCCGGGGCGAGCTGCTCAGTGGTGGCCTCAGCGGTAACCGTCGCATGGGTTACAACATCGAATTTACCCCGACCTACTTCGTCAGTGACGCCTTCAGCATCTACGCCGGGCCGTACTACGAACGCACGCCGGACTGGCTGGTGTGGCAGCACGACAACCTGATCGGACGTTTCGACGAGAAGGCGTTGCAACTCAATGCCGGGTTCGACTGGCAGATCGGTAGTCACCAGCAACTGCGCATGAAGTTGCAAGCGATCGGGCTGAACGCGCGTGTCGAGGGCGCCTATCACGTAGGCGTCAATGGGCGGGCCGTCGCCAGCAACGATCCGGTCGACGATTTCAGCCTGCGCAACCTCGGGCTGCAGATCCGCTACCGCTACGAGCTGGCGCCGTTGTCCTATCTGTATATCGTTTATGGTCGCGGTGGCTACGCGCTGGACAATTACGGCGGCAACAGCAGAGAGCTCTTCGGCAGGAGCTTCAGTCTGCGCGACGAAGAGCAGCTGCTGGTCAAGCTCAGCTATCGCTTTGACATCTAGGGGCGTCAGTCCCGAATGCACTTACTTAAGCGTAAGAACCTCATTCTTCGTCATTCCTGCGAACGCAGGAATCCAGTGACTTCTGACGATGCCAAGCCATCGAAGCCGCTGGATCCCCGCGTTCGCGGGGATGACGAGCTTAAGTAATGGCCATTCGAATCAGTCCCAGCGATTGAGGTGCGGCCCGAACGTCTGCCGCTGCAACCGCACCACGCAGAACCGATGGCCGCTTGGTGCCTCCATCACCCACCAGCGGTCGCGCACGTGAGCCACTCGCCTGGCCCCGAGCGTTTCCAGCCGTGCGACTTCCGCATCGAGGTCGTCGGTCTCGATGTCCAGATGAACGCGGCTGGCGTGATCGACTTTCTGCAGCAGGATGATCGGCTCGTCGGTGGCCGTCTGAAGTTCGGCGTATTTGCCGTCGCCATCCTGATCGAAGCTGACGACAGGTTTGCCCAGCGCCTCGCTCCAGAACCGGGTAGATGAATCGAGATCATCGCCGTGGCAGTCGATGACCAGGGTGCTGAGTCGGCTGTGGTGCATGGTTTTCCTCCAGAGGCTGTCGAGGGCGCCGCGCCGATACGCATGAGCGGCGGGAATGCGAGAATACGCTGGATGGTCCCCCTCAAATATCTCCAGGCGTATCCCGCTACCGTGCAAGACGAGGTGCGCGAGCTGATCGTGCGCGGGCAGCTTGGCGAGCATCTGGCGAAACGCTATCCCCAAGGGCATGCGGTGCAGAGCGACAAGGCCTTGTATGCCTACACGATGGACCTGAAGCAGCACTATCTGAGAAACGCGCCGGGCATCGACAAGGTGCTGTACGACAGCAAGCTCGATGTATTGCGCAATGCCCTGGGCCTGCACACGGCCATTTCGCGCGTGCAGGGCGGTCGGCTGAAGGCAAAGAAGGAAATTCGCGTCGCGTCATTGTTCAAGGCGGCGGCGCCGGAATTTCTGCAGATGATCGTGGTGCACGAGTTGGCTCACCTGAAGGAAGCCGATCACAACAAGGCCTTCTATCAGCTGTGCCAGCACATGCTGCCCGATTACCACCAGCGCGAGTTTGACTTGCGCATGTACCTGACCTGGCGCGAACTGCCGACGGCTGCGGCCGATTGATCGAGGATAAGCATGGATACCGCGGCACTGCAGAAATACCTGATGCGGCTGTTCGAGCGCCACGATGTCGAACTGGACGCCGATGAAGACGGCTGGCTGGTCACCGACGACGACTTCCCCGCCATCCGCGCCGAATGGCACGAAGGCAGCGGCGGCGAGCCCGGTCGTCTGGACATCGACGTGGTGCTCAGTGAGGACCGACGCATCGAGGAAAGCTTCGCCGGCGTCGGTGGCGCCGACGCCGGTTGTCGCGACGCGCTGGACACGTTCGAGCGCAACGCGTTTCATCTGCTGCTGGCAGCGTGCTGGTACGTCACCGACGACCGCCGGATGCGGATCACCGCGTGGGAGATCGGTGTGCGTACCTGGGACGTCTTCATCGGTCCGTTCATGCTCAGGGGCGTTCAGCAAGACGCCGTGACCATGCCGGACGACGCCATTACGGCCATTGAATCGGCGCTGCAACGCGAGGCGCTGACGCCCGAGTTGCACTGGCTACGCCTGGTCCATCGGCACGGTGCCGACGGTGATTTACGGTGCGAAGCTCTGCTCGACAACGAGCTGTGGACGGCCGGCACACTGGCGCTGGATTCGGTCGCCTGGCCCTCGGCTTACGGTGACTACAGCGCGCGCTGCTTTGTGATGCTGGACGTGCGGGATTACTGAACGATCTCGCGTGCTGGTGTAGTAGAAACCCGTGCACGGGCGATGCTCGTGCCTTGGTGAAAAACAAAAGATCGAAAGCGTCGCCCGCGAGCAGGCTTCTGCAGTGCCACCCTCACGTAGCCATAAGAAAAAGCAGGAGTCTTGCGACTCCCGCTTTTCGTTTGACCGCCGCTCTGGTCTGGCTAAGCGATCAGTTCGGCATCCCCAGATCGTCCAGCATGGCCTTCAGGAAACGGGCTGCTTCACCGCCGGTGGCGGCGCGGTGGTCGAAGGTGACGGACAGCGGCATGCGGCGGTGGACTTCGATGCCGCCCATTACGGCAACCACGTCGTGGCTGAGCTTGCCGGCGCCGACGATGGCGACGGTGGGCGGCACTACGACGGGGGTCGCATAGCGACCGGCAAACATGCCGAAGTTGGACAGGCTGATGGTGTAGCCGGACAACTCGGAGGCGGGAATCGAACGATCCTCGACCTGCGTGCGCAGCCGCTTGATCGCACCTCGGACGCCGGTGGCATCGAGCATGTCGGCGTTGCGCAGCGCCGGCACGAACAGGCCGTCATCGGTGTCGACGGCAATGCCGATGTCGACATGCGGATGCAGGGTACGGGTGAGGTTCTTGCCGTCGAACCAGGCGTTCAACGCCGGCACCGCCTTGCAGGCGGCGACGATGGAACGGATCAGGCGGGCGGTGATGTCCTGTTTGCCGATCCAGGCGTGCAGATCAGCGTCATCGACCAACGTGGTCGGCACCACTTGCGCATGCGCGTCGGCCATCACGCGGGCCATGTTGCGACGCACACCCTTCAGCTGTTCCGGCTGACCGCTGGCGGCTTGCGACGGCGGCGCCGTGCGCACCGGCTTGCCGGCCAGTGAGGTGGAGGTGCGGCTCTGCTCTTGCGGAGCGCGGCTCGGCTGCGGCAGCTCGGGTGCCAGATGACGACCGGCGGATGCCGAACGCGCCGGTGCGGCACCGAGAGCGGCCGAACCGTTGGCAGCGGCTTCCTTGACGTCCTTCATGGTGACCACGCCGTCGGCGCCACTGGGCGTGACCCGGCCGAGGTCGACCTTGAGCTTTTTCGCCAGCGCGCGCACGGCTGGCACCGCCTTGGCGCCACCGACATTGGAAGCCTGCTCGACGTGAACGTGGCTGCCGCTGACCATCGCGCCGACCACGGTGCCTTCGTCCTCGCGGTCGGGCTTGTCGCCGTCATTGGCGATTTCGCCGCCATCATCGGAAGCGACCACTTTGCTGCTGTCGTCCGCGGCCGGACTGCCGACGCTTTTCTTCGGGCCGTGCTCGTGTCCGGTATCTTGCGATTCGGCGCGCTGCTTGGCATTCGGGTCCGGTTCGAACTCGGCCAGCGCAGCGCCGGTCTCGATGATGTCGCCGGGTTGGCCGTGCAGCTTGGTCACCTTGCCGTTATACGGCGAGGGCACGTCGACCACCGCCTTGGCGGTTTCCATCGAGCACAACGGTGCATCGAGCTTGATGTCGTCACCCACCTTCACATGCCATTCGACCACGGTGGCGTCGGGCAGGCCTTCGCCGAGGTCGGGCAGGTAGAACGTCTTGATATCAGCCATGAGCAGATTTCCAGAATGTGTTTGGTTTAGCTCCCTCCCCTGCGTGCAGGGGAGGAGCAAAGAAGGTCAGCTGACCGCCAGCGTGCGCTTTGCCGCGTCAACAACGCGTTCGACGCCTGGCAGGTACTTCATTTCCAGTCGGAACAGCGGGATGTGCGTGTCGTAGCCGGTCACGCGTTCGACCGGGGCGAGCAGGTCGTACAGACACTCCTCGGCCAGCCGGGCGGCGATCTCGGCGCCGAAGCCGGCCGTTTTCGGCGCTTCATGCACGATCACGCAGCGGCCGGTTTTTTGCACCGACTCGGCAATGGTATCGAAGTCCAGTGGGGTCAGCGTGGCCACGTCGATCACCTCGGCGCTGATGCCTTGCTCGGCCAGTTCGTCGGCCGCTTCGAGCGCTTCCTTCACCTGCGCGCCCCAGCTCACCAGGGTCACGTCGGTGCCGTCGCGCAGCACGAAGCAGACGTCCAGCGGCAATGCCTCACCGTCGTCCGGCACTTCTTCCTTGTACTGACGATAGATACGCTTGGGTTCGAAGAACACCACCGGATCGGGATCGCGGATCGCGGCCAGCAGCAGGCCGTAGGCGCGCGCCGGTGAGGACGGCATCACCACGCGCAGGCCAGGAATGTTGGTGAACAGGTGCTCGTTGGCTTCGGAGTGATGCTCCGGCGCGCGGATGCCGCCGCCCCAGGGCGCGCGGAACACGGCCGGCACGGTCAGGCGACCACGCGTGCGGTTGCGCATGCGTGCGGCGTGGCAGGCGATCTGCTCCATCATCGCGTAGATGAAGCCTTCGAACTGCGCCTCGGCGACCGGCTTCATGCCTTGCACAGCCAGACCGACGGTAAGGCCGGCGATGGTGGTTTCGTCCAGCGGCGTGTCCAGCACGCGCATCTCGCCGAACTTCTCCTGCAGGCCCTGGGTGGCGCGGAACACGCCGCCGTTGAGGCCGACATCCTCGCCCAGCACCATGACGCTGTCGTCGTGGGCCATCTCGTAGGCCAGTGCCTGAGTGACCGCTTCGATTAGAGTGATTTGTGCCATGACTCAGTGACCCTTTGTTTCAAGCGAGAGGACGTAATCGCGCTGCTTGGCGAGATCGGCGGGGACTTCGGCGAAGATGTAGTCGAACATCGCCGTGACCGGCTGGGTCTTCGTCTCAAGGTATTTGTTGACCTCGTTGTCCATCCACTCGTCGCACTCTTCCTTCCAGGCCGCTTCCTTGGCGTCGTCCCAGACCTTCTTCGCCACCAGCCAGTTGCGCAGGCGCTTCATCGGCTCGCGCTCCCAGCCGTCCTTCACTTCCTGCTCGCCACGGTAGCGGCGCGCGTCGTCGGCGGTGGTGTGATCGCCCAGGCGATAGGTGACCGCCTCGATCACGCTGCCGCCCTCGCCGTTGCGGGCGCGTTCGAGTGCGTCTTCCATCGCCTTGCGCACGGCAATGATGTCGTTGCCGTCCACCTGGATGCAGAACAGGCCGGCCGCGATACCTTTCTGCGCCAGCGTCGGTGCACCGGTCTGGATCTTGCGCGGCACCGAAATCGCCCACTGGTTGTTGACGATCACCGCCACCAGCGGCAGGTTCTGCGCACCGGCGACGTTGATGGCGCCGTAGAAGTCGCCCTTGGACGAGCCACCATCACCGATGGTGCAGACCGCCACCCGCTTTTCGCCGCGGATCTTGAACGCGAGCGCGGAACCGGCCGCATGCAGGCACTGGGTGCCGATCGGCACCGACCAGGCAAAGTCGTGTCGGGCCGGCTCCTGCTGGTAATCGTTGCCGCGCTCGTCGCCGCCCCAGTACATGTAGACCTCGTGCGGCTGCACGCCGCGATACAGCTGGGCGCCGTATTCGCGATAGCTCACCGCCAGCACGTCTTCGGGCTTCATCGCGCTGCCGATGCCGACATGCGCCGCCTCGTGGCCGAGGCAGCTGGCATAGGTGCCGAGCTTGCCGGTGCGCTGCAAGGCGATCGACTTGGCATCGAACACGCGCGTCGACAGCATCAGCTTGTACAGCTCGACCATGTGATCGAGGTCTTTGGCGAACTCGGGCAGATCGTCACGGACCTGCTTCCCCTCCGTGTCGAGGTATTGCAGATACTCAATTTCAAATGTGGCGGCGATGGTCACGACGCACTCCGGAGTCAAGGAAAAAAAGACTTTACAGTCGGTGTGGCTCGCGGCCCGTGGGCGCACAACCAACCGAACAAGACCGCCCTTGATAACAGGCGCCTATGCTGCGCCGCAAGGTACGGCGCAGCATTCGGTGGCGTACGGAACGCCGGTTTCCGCGCAGCTATGGGCGCTCGGGCCACCGGGCGGGATCTCGTCGCCCGAGACACCGGCGGTGGGCGATCCAGGTGCGATAGCGGCTACAGCCGTTACCATGTCGTTTTTGCAGCCGCCACGGAACACCATGAGTGACAACCAGCGCGATCTCGAAGCCGGCATCCGGACCGATCTCAACGGCCAGATCACGTATGGCGGGTATCTGCAACTGGACACCTTGCTGTCGGCGCAGCAGCCGTTGAGCCAGCCGCCGCATCACGACGAGATGCTGTTCATCGTGCAGCATCAGGTGTCAGAGCTGTGGATGAAGTTGCTGATTCACGAGTTGAGGGCTGCGGTGGTCCATCTGCGGGCCGATGACATCGATGCCTGCCTGAAGATTCTGGCCCGGGTGAAGCAGGTCCAGCGCCAGCTGTTCGAGCAATGGGCGGTGCTGGAAACGCTGACGCCGTCGGAGTATCTGGAGTTTCGCGGTGTGCTGGGGCCGT
>JALYXN010000287.1 GCA_030947085.1 Pseudomonadota bacterium
CTAACATTGCGCTACCTCCGTGCCGCGCCATGCGGATTACTCTTACTTCTTGCTCCTGTTCACTTGGGCGTAGCGTCGACGACCAGGGTGGTCGGGCGGGTTTCGTACCAGCAGCGCCAGGCAGCGACCCCCCACAATAGCGCGGCGCCTAACAGCAACCACTTAAAGTCCGAGTCGATGATAAAGTTGACCGTCGCCATCCAGCCGATCGACAGGAAGCCGGCCAGGGTTGCTACACCTGCTGCACCCCTGGCGCGGCCCGGCACAGACACCAGTGCAATATACATGGTCAACACGCCAGTGCCGGCCATATAGCCACCGATGACCCAGAATACGTGCTTAAGCCATGCGGACAGCCCCGGCGCCAGTGCTGTGATCTGGCCACCGGTAGCGCCGATTGCTCGCGTGTCCTCGGGCAAGAGGGGAGGCCGCAGGAAAGCGAAATAGGCACCCAGGCCGATCAAGATGATGCCGCAGGCAGCCAGCAACACTGGCGCAAAGGTACCTACGCAACACCATAGCAACGAAAGGCAGCAACCCGCTTATTGGTAGACTGCTGCCTTTCGTTTGGCATGTTCGACCAGATCCTGAAGATCCTAGCCGGCCCCAATGTCGCTCTTGATCCGGTCGTACTGCTCCCTGGTGATCTCCCCTCTGACGTATCTCTGCGTCAGTAGATCGAGCGCACTTTCACCGCTGATTCTGCTCGTAACGGTCGGCACCACGAGGCTGCTACCACCTGCACGTCCCTGCCTGAATAACCACCCTGCTACCATAGAGATGCCTCCTATGAGGAACACCCAGAAGAGAAGCATCACCGTCCAACCCCAGCCGTTCATGCCCCACCCGGGGCCATACCCACCCATCATCCAGGGCCCCGCGGTTCCTCCGCCCATCATCGGGGTCATGAACAGAGAGGATAGCGTCAACACTACTGCCAGCACTGCCAACCCCACGATTATCATTCTTGCCTGATTACGATCCATCATCTTCACTCCTTAGCTCTGTGATCCGTCCCGGATCTCCATTCATAATGAGGCCCAGCGTGACCGGTGTGCTGGGCCTGACCAGCGTCCATCTTGAGAATGCGATCCGCCTGTCCATCCCATTCTGCCAACGCACCCCGTGGTAAGAGTTGCGCCGTAGTGGACCGGCGTGGTGCCTTACCCTCTCTACCGCACTCTCCGTTCCCGTAAGAAGTGCCACGGCGCCCTATTGAGTTTAGTTGACCATGCCCACGAACGTGCCGTGCCAGGTGTGGTACCACACCTGCCCGGTGTAGCCGTTCACACTCAACATGCCTTCGGTCTTCCCGTCCTTAAGTGTGTGAATTGTATAGTAGCCGTAGAAGATGTCCTGCTGCCTCTCCACGGTTAGAGTGCCGCCCTGGGCCTGCAGATATTGCTGAGCGTCCTTTACCGCCTGCGCCGGCTTCACCGGCATGTTTGTCGTGGGTTGATCGGCCTGGTTATAGCCCCCCATCATTCCTCGGCCTACCATTCCGCCGGTGCCCATGCCCATTTGCCCGTATTTAGTGTTCCACATCATGTTTGGACCATACTCGGGCCACACGTTACCGTTATACGGGTCGATCAGCAGCTCAAAGGCGTTGACGCCCGTTGACTGCTCCTTGACCTGAGCATAGAAATTGTTTTGAAACTCCATGATTTCGGCGATCGCGAGGCTCTGATCCTTATAGTGGGCCTCGATGTAGTCATTGACGGCCTTTCGGACCTGAACACCGCTCTCGCGCTTCGCGTTCGGATTAGGCTGCGTACCGCTGCCCGACCCCATCATTCCGCCGATGCCTGCCCCTGTGCCCATGGGTCCGCCCCGCATCATGCCGCCGTAACCATAGCCGTAGCCGTTACTGATGCTATTATTATTGCCCTGATTATACAGCGTCATAGCCTGCAGACCGGCGGCACCCGTAAACAGGGCAGCTATGAGGAAGAGGATGCCTGCTGCCAAAAGCCTATACTCTTTGATCTTTGTCATTTTTTGTTTTGCCCTCACCTTTCTTGTTGGACGACCAAGCTGTTGATCGGCTTGATTGTTGTCACGGTCTATGCCTTTATCTCCGCTACCGCCCGGGGTCGTGCCTCGCACCGATCGGGACCCTTCTTACACAGACTCAGACTTAGAGTAGATGATTTCCCGGCCGCGTATCGCTTTAGAATGCCCAGAACTTTCAAGTGTCGCTATATTCACCCCTTCCAGTTACACTATAGCGAGGGCCGGTAAAAGCACGGGTAGACATGGGTAGACGTTTGGTGAATAACGCTTGTGCCGAGTCTTGATCTAATGAACAGTGAGGCAGACTTTTCTCGTCATGCTTCCCCTCACCTTGGGGATCACAACGAGGGAACGCACCTGGTTGATCAGGTGCTGATCACAAAGGGTCGTGCGACCCTGGTCGACGCCTTACGTGGCTGACGCGATCTGCATGGGCTTCGCTCGATGAAACCCCGGCTGATAATACCATCGCCTCTGGCAATCACCGCGCGTCGCCTGGCAAGACAAGTGCCCTTTTGAGCATAGCAGCCGGGCGCTTACGCATTCAGTTGGAATTGCCCCACTTCCAGTCGCGGATTTCCGGCAAGTCCTGGCCGTGCTTGTCGATATATTGCTTGTGCTCGATGAGCTTGTCCTGCATCATCTGCTTCAGGTAGGCGCCTTTTGTGCCCAAATGCGGTACGCGATCCACCACGTCTTGCACCAGGTGGAACCGGTCCAGGTCGTTCTGTACCCTCATGTCGAAGGCCGTCGTGATGGTGCCCTCTTCCTTGTAGCCTCGAACGTGCAGGTTGCGATTCGTCCGGCGGTAGGTTAGCCTATGGACCAGCCATGGGTATCCATGAAAGCCAAAGATGATGTGCTTATCTGTGGTGAAAAGTGAATCGTAATCCGTCTCGCTCAGCCCATGTGGGTGCTCGCTCTGAGACTGCAGCTTCATCAAGTCAACGACATTGATCACCCGGATTTTCAGATCGGGCAGATAGTGGCGAAGGATGGAAACGGCGGCCAGAATCTCCAGCGTGGGTGTGTCACCGCAGCAAGCCATCACCACATCCGGCTCGGCGTCCTGGTCGTTGCTAGCCCATTGCCAGATGCCAATTCCTTCCGTGCAATGTACGACCGCGGCCTCCATGGTCAGCCATTGTGGAAGGGCGTGCTTTCCTGCAACCACCACATTGACGTAATGCCGGCTGCGCAGGCAGTGGTCAAAGACCGACAGCAGACAGTTGGCATCTGGCGGGAGGTAAACGCGTACGATATCGGCCTTTTTGTTGATGACATGGTCGAGGAAACCTGGATCCTGATGCGTGAAGCCGTTGTGATCCTGCTGCCAGACGTGGGAGGCGAGCAGATAGTTCAGCGAGGCGATCTTTCGACGCCAGGGCAGTTCCAACGTTACCTTCAGCCACTTGGCGTGCTGGCTGAACATCGAGTCGACGATGCGAATGAATGCCTCATAACTGTTGAACAGCCCGTGCCGCCCTGTCAGCAGATATCCTTCCAACCAACCCTCGCACTGGTGCTCGCTGAGCATTGCGTCCAGCACGCGGCCGGCGGGCGCGAGGAACTCGTCATTGTTTACTTCCCTGGCGTCCCACTGACGGTTGGTGACTTCAAAAACCGCACCCAGAAGATTCGAGAGTGTCTCATCGGGACCGAAGACACGGAAATTGCGCTGATCCTGATTCAGCCCGGACACGTCACGCAGGAACTTACCCAGCACGTGCGTATCCTGACAGTCAACGGCGCCGGGCGAAGGTACATTTACCGCGTGAAGGTGAAAGTCCGGCATTCGCAGGTCGCGCAGGAGGATTCCGCCGTTGGTGTGCGGATTGGCGCCCATCCGCCGGTCGCCCTTCGGCGCCAGATCGGCCAGTTCCGGGATGAGTCGCCCATTTTCGTCGAACAACTCCTCAGCTTTATAGCTTTTCATCCAACTTTCAAGCTGCTTGACATGATCGGGATGCCTGGAATCTACCAGGAGCGGCACCTGGTGCGCTCGGAAGGTGCCCTCGATTTGCAGACCATCGACAACTTTCGGCCCCGTCCAGCCCTTGGGTGATCTCAGGACGATCATTGGCCAGCGCGGCCGATTGGTGTCGCTCGTCTTCCGTGCATGCTGCTGGATCTGCCGGATGTCCTCGATAGCTTTATCCAGGGTGGTGGCCATGAGTTGATGCATCGTGTCCGGCTCATCCCCTTCGACAAAGAAGGGC
>JALYXN010000310.1 GCA_030947085.1 Pseudomonadota bacterium
CACGCTGTTGGCTGCTACTTACCCAGATCGTGCAGAAACCGCTTGCTGTACTGCAGTGGCGTGGTCCCGCTGACCGAGTTGCAGGTCGGCGAGGCGTAGCCGCTATTGCTCGCACACGGCGTATCGCGATCGAGCGACCAGAAGTGGAGGCCGGCCATGCCATGGCTTACGGTGTAATTGACTACAGTATCGACGTCGGACAACGTGAACGTCTCGCTGACGTTGTCATTCAGACCGATCATCGGGGTCAGCTCGATATTGCTGGCCGGAATCCCATACGTGTGCTGGAGGTTTTGGGCCGCCTGGATTGCGGACTGCCCCATGTCGCACTTGCCGTTGGACACCACGCACACGCCCGCGCTGGCAGCACCAAAATCCATCACCATGAGGTTGATCGTGTAGTTGGTGAGATTGGACGCCTTTACCGCTCGAACAACCGCGTCACCCGAGCCATTCAGCCCACCATAGCTGCCATCGGAGGCCGCCAGGGTGGCCAGCGTGAACGAGAAGCGCAAGTTCGGATACAACGTGTGCGCATAGGCGGCGTTGCTGATCAGATGATTGATCTGCGCCGGTGTCTGGCCCCCTTCGATGTCGAAATCCAGACCGACCATATAAGGCGATGCATAACGGGAGAGAAATTGCGCCATGCCCGCCGTGCTGCCACAGGTGAAACTGCCCGCCTGCCCGCCGGTGGAAATGACATAGCTCACCCCCGCCTTGACCAGCGGCTGGATATTCGCGCTGGCGAAGGCATTCGGTGCGATGCCACCCCAGCTTTCACTGCCGCATTCGCCAGACGCAAACGCCAGCGTGATCGCGCCAAGGTTGGGAAGCGCCGTCGACACCAGACTGCCCGCGCCGACCACCGGGATCGGATTGCCGCCCGCGGCTGCAGTCCGCATCACGTTAGTGTTCCAGTCGAGATTGATGGTGACGTCCTTGTAGGGACTGAACAAGAAGCCGCCTGCTGGCGGAGCTGGAGGAGTGCCACCGCCCCCGCCCTGGCCTCCACCACCGCCGCCGGTACCTGGATCGGTGGTACCGCACGCACCCTGCGACGTCCACGGCTGGCCCGAGCCGCTGCCGCCATTGCTTGTGGCCGGATCATTACCCTGCGTCCACCAGTTGGCGTGATAGTTGGTGCCGTTTTCGCTGGCGGTGCTACCTCCGTTATAGACCGTACCAGCGCTCCACGCCGCGGCGCAGGCCGGCGCTGACTGGGCATGCACGACATCGACAGGCATCACGGCGAACACCGCCATCACCGCTCCACTCAACGTACTCAAGGCCAGGCCGGACCAGGCGGCCGATTTCTTCAAGAACATGGGTATCTCCTTTCGGGAACTGCATCGCTGCAGAGAAGTGTCGGGTGATCGCATGGCTGCGCTCCGGTCAGCTATTCGGGTGGGGACCCGATCACCTTGTTGCGTCCATGCGCGCTACCGCTTGTTATGGATGGCACTGTCCTTTACTAGACCTCAATGACAACGTTGTCTATAAGACTCTTCCCGATTTGTGATGCAATCCGCGTTGCCCGGCCAGGTCGTTTTTCACAGCGCAACTTGCTGCTTCGCATCAATCGCGCGCAATCCAAGCGTCAGCAAGGAGAGGTTTTAAGTATGGGACAGCCGTACGCAACCAAGCCGCAGGCATGCTGCAGTCGCAACATACGCTTCGTAATGACAACGATGTCTTTTCGACGTGTGTTTCAGCCGCGCAATTCATCCGGCGGTTGCCGCAGTTTCGCTCCGCGCATGCTAGACAAGGTGGCCAGTGAAGTCGGGCAGATCGCTCATATTCGCCAGTTCATCGAGCATGTCGCAGGCCTCGGGCTCAGGCTTGATGTCCAGCGGCCAACGGCCGACGACCTCATGGCGGCTCTGGCCGAAAAAACTTCGGATCAAGACAAAATCCTCCACCTTCCATTCAATGGGCGAGATAGATTCCCCGATAGCCTCGATGCCATGGCCCGTGAGCAATACGACGTGCGGCAGATAGCTGGAGACGCCACTGACTTGCAGGCTGACGCGCATCTGCTCGGCAGCGATGTCCTTGCGCAATTGCAACGCCAATTTATTGGTATGGCCGTCTGCGCAGAGGACGAACGGAAACTGCCCGTCCCTGGCACTGAAGCGCATGGCCGAGTCCAGAGAGATGTGAAAAGCTGACGAGCGTACGGCGTCGGCGGCTTCGAGCAAGGCATCCTCGATCGGCTGCCGCAAACGCTCCGGCTTGCCCATGGGGCAGAGTGAAAGATGCAGATCTTCCGCACCCACAGGCAATCCCATGGCGCGATGCGATTTGCAAAAACGCTCGCCGAGTGCGGTGATCGCGGCCCGCACCTTTTCGTCCGGCAGCAAGGCAAAAAAATAGTTGATGCCCGCCGCTAGTTCGCTTTGGGTCGGTGGGACGGTGATGGCTTTTTCTCCGTGATGATCACGCTCATAAAACGCTGTGTGCGATAAAGATTAACCCATGGGGCGTATCCAGCCACTGATTTGCGCGAAGTGCGAGGCTGTGCCTTCGACGCGTGACATACGGTCGATGCGGGCCTCAAGGAGTACAAGAATGCCTTCTGGCACGACGTTTTTCGACGAGATGGGCTGGCCCGACGAGGTCCGTCCCCCGTACGCACTGATCGACGCCTGGCTGAAATCCGTTCCTGCCGACCAGCTTGCGATGAAACGTCGCGAGGCCGAAGTTTTGTTCCGGCGCATCGGCATCACGTTTGCGGTCTATACCGAAGGCGGCGATGCAGAACGACTGATCCCGTTCGATCTGATCCCACGGGTGCTTGCCCAGGCGGAATGGCAGCGGCTGCGCCGTGGCCTCGAACAACGCGCCAGGGCGCTGAACGCCTTCCTGCACGATGTCTACCATGATCGCGACATCATCCGCGCGGGCATCGTTCCTGAGCGATTGATCCTGCACAACAGCGAGTTCCGCCCGGAGATGGCCGGGCTGGACCTGCCCGGCCAGATGTATGCCCACATCGCCGGGATCGACATGGTGCGCACCGGGCCGGACGAATATTACGTGCTGGAGGACAACTGCCGTACGCCGTCGGGCGTGTCCTACATGCTGGAAAACCGCGAGGTGATGCTGCGGCTGTTCCCCGACCTCTTTCGCCGCAACAACGTGGCGCCGGTGGCCCATTACCCGGATGAGTTGCTGGCCACGCTGCGCTCGCTGGCGCCACCGCATTGCACTGGTGAGCCGACCATCGTGCTATTAACCCCCGGCATTCACAACAGCGCCTACTACGAGCATGCCTTCCTCGCCGACGAGATGGGTATCGGCCTGGTCGAGGGGCCAGACCTGGTGGTCAGCAAGGATGTCTGTTATCAACGCACCACCGCGGGGCTGGAACGGGTGGATGTGATCTATCGGCGGGTGGACGACGACTATATCGATCCGCTGGTGTTTCGGCCCGACTCCATGCTCGGTGTCCCCGGACTGCATTTTGCCAATCGCGCCGGCAACCTCACTCTGACCAATGCGGTGGGCGCCGGCATCGCCGACGACAAGGCGGTGTATATCCATGTGCCGGAAATGGTGCGCTTCTATCTTGGCGAGGAGCCGCTGCTCAATAACGTGCCCACCCACGACTGCAGCAAACCCGACGAATTACGTTACGTGCTGGAGCATCTGAACGAACTGGTGGTCAAGGCGGTTCATGGCTCCGGCGGCTACGGCATGCTGGTCGGACCACATGCCAGCCAGAGCGAACTGGAGAACTTCCGCGCGTTGCTGAAAACCCGCCCCGCCGACTACATCGCGCAACCCACGCTTGCGCTGTCGACCGTACCGACTTTCGTCGATTCCGGCATCGCACCGCGCCATGTCGATCTGCGCCCCTTCGTTTTGTGTGGCGCTGACCAGATCCGCGTGGTGCCCGGCGGACTGACCCGGGTCGCGTTGCAGGACGGTTCGCTGGTGGTCAACTCATCCCAGGGAGGCGGCACCAAGGATACCTGGGTGCTGGAAAACTGATGCTTGCACGTACTGCCGACAATCTGTACTGGCTGGCGCGCTACATGGAACGCGCCGACTATCTGGCGCGGCTGTTGCAAGTTGCCGGCCACATGAGCGCCGTGCGGGTGGACGCCACCAACAGCAACGAATGGGAATCGGCAATCGTCGCCTCCGGCAGTCGTGAGGACTACTTCGCCCGATACGAGGCCGCCGACGAAGCAAGTGTGATCGACTTTCTCGCGTTCGATCGCGAAAACTCATCCTCGATTTTCAGCTGCATCGAAACTGCCCGACGCAATGCGCGCGCCGTACGCACCGCACTGACGGCGGACATGTGGGAAGCGGTGAACGCGAGCTGGCAGGAGCTGTCCAGCTGGCGCGCGACACCGATGGACGCCGACCGGCTGGCAGAATTCCTCGACTGGACCAAAACCCGCGTCGGCCTGTTCCACGGCGTCTGTTCGAACAACATGCTGCGTCGCGACGGCTACCATTTCACCCGCGTCGGGCAATTTCTCGAACGCGCCGACAATACGGCGCGCCTGCTGGACGTGAAGTATCACGTGCGCCTGCCACAAGTCAGCGACGTGGGCGGTGTCGTCGATTACTACCAGTGGCTGGCGATTCTGCGCGTGGTCAGCGCACGACGCGCGTATCGGGTGCTGTTCAAGGGCCTGGTCGAACCGGCGCGGGTCACCGAACTGCTGATCACCAGCAGCGTGTTCCCGCGCTCGCTGACGTTCTGCTACCAGCAAATCACCGAACATCTGGACGCCATCGAGAGCCAGGACCCGCAACTTGCAGCCGAAGCGAAACGTCAGGCGCATTCCCTCTATGCCGATCTGCGCTACGCCCAGGTCGACAACATCATAATCAGTGGCCTGCACGACTATCTCACCCAATTGATCGAACGCACCGCCGAACTGGGTGCGCAAATCGCCAAGGGCCACTTGTTCTGATCGGCGCCTGAGCCAGCAATTTCAACACCGCCGTCAGCAGTACAAATCCTCTTCCATGATTCGTTTTCCAGGCTTCCCCATGCACCTGAAAATCGCGCACAACACCATTTATCGCTACGACCAGGCCGCCAACCTGATCATCCAGGCACTGCGCATGTGGCCGGCAGCAAGCGCGGGGCAGAAGGTCAAACAGTGGCGGGTGGACGTCGATGGCAAGCCACTCAAGCCAACCTGCAGCGACGGTTTCGGCAATCCGGTCGCCACCCACACCATCGATCGCAGCGTGGAATCGTTGCGGCTGGCAGTTCGCGGCGAGGTGGAAACCCACGACCTGCATGGCGTTCAGGGCGACAGCGACGAGCTGCTGCCACCCATGTTCTATCTCGCCGGCACCGCGCTCACCGAAGCCAACGCGGAGATTGCCGAACTGGCCAACCGGGTCGCGGGCCAGGGCAACGATACCCTCGATCGCCTGCATCGTCTTTGCAACGGCGTGCGCGACCACGTCGACTACCTGCCGTACCAGACCGACGCCGAGACCACCGCGATCGCCGCCTTCGAGGCGCGCGCCGGTGTCTGCCAGGACCATGCGCACGTACTGATCAGCGCCGCCCGCTCACTGGGCTTTCCCGCGCGCTATGTCAGCGGCTACCTGTGTCCGATTGGCGACATCGCTGCCGCCAGCCACGCATGGGCCGAGATCCACGTGGAAGATCTCGGCTGGGTCGGCTTCGATGCCGCTAACCGACAATCACCCGACGAACGCTACGTACGCATAGGCTGCGGGCGCGACTATCGCGATGCCGCCCCGGTGCGCGGTGTGCGACTGGGCGGATTGGCCGAAACACTCGAGGTCGAAGTATCCATTGCCGAAGCACCGCGAGCGGCACAATAGCCCTCTGCCCCCATCCATTGACCACCGACTTAGCCAGACGCCCCGGAGTATCGCGTGACTTATTGTGTTGGCCTGTTTCTCGACGAAGGCCTGGTGATGCTGGCCGATACCCGCACCAACGCGGGCCTGGACAACATCTCCTGTTTTGCCAAGTTGCAGCATTTTCATCAGCCGGGTGACCGCATGATTGCCGCGATGACCGCCGGCAACCTCGCCGTATCGCAGGCGGTCATGAACCTGATTCAGGAGGGCCTGCCGCACCCGGAAACCGGCAAGATGGAAACCATCTACAGCGTGCCCAGCATGTTTGGCGCCGCAGCACTAGTGAGTCAGGCGGTGCGTCATGTTCATCACACCTACGGCAAGTCGATGCAGGATCAGGACGTGTCATTCGATGTGTCGATCCTGCTCGGTGGCCAAGTCGCCGGACGCACCATGCGGCTGTTTCATATCTACGCAGCGGGCAACTTCATTGAAGCCACCAGCGACACGCCGTTCCTTCAGGTCGGCGAACACAAGTATGGCAAGCCGATCCTCGATCGCTCCGTGCATTCCGACACATCGCTGACCGATGGCGTCAAACTCGTGCTTATCTCGATGGATTCCACCCTGAGATCCAACCTCAGCGTGGGCATGCCGCTGGATCTGCTGATCTATCGCAACGACAGCGTCGATGGCTTTGAGACACACCGGGTCGAGGAGAACGACCCCTATTTCCGCATGATCCGCGAGCGCTGGTCGGTGGCGCTTTCCGATTCGTTGCGGCAGATTCCATCACCAGGCTGGCTGCCCGATCAGCTCCCCGACCTGGAACACTGAGCGCCGATGGCGCGAGAACGCGCTTCCCCACAACCAATGCCGTCTGCTTCTCCTCATGCAGGTCAAGGCCAAAACCGAAAGCCCCCAGTGCTCCCTCCCTGCTCGCAGGGGAGGGCGGTCGCCCTTCGCGACAACGTCAAAAGCCAACCCCCTCCCAACCCCCCCTGCAAGCAGGGAGGAGCCGAAACCGTGAGCCCGCGGTGCTTCCTCCCCTGCAAGCAGGGGGAGGAGCCAAAGCCGCGAGCCCGCGGTACTCCCTCCCCTGCTTGCAGGGGAGGGCTGGGGTAGGGTCGCTCTTCGCCCAGCGTTAGAACAAAAGCAAGACGATCGCACGACAGACACCAAGGCACGGCGGGGTTGATGTCCAATTACCTTGTTAAGACCACCGTGGCCTGTGCCGATGCACGATTGACCATCTGCCAGCCGTTGAGGGCATGGATCTTGGAAGGCATATTCACGCGCCCGCTCAGTGAAACCCAATTCATCTACGTGGGGTCGCCTTTACCGCATCACCTTTAAAAAGGGGTGACCACGGTGTATCCCGGCAGAACGCGGCATTGAAAGGCCGCTAACGACACGGGTCTCAAGCGAGAAATCGGAGCGGTTGGACTTTGCCACGGACGGCATCGTGATTCGTATCTCGGCTTTCGCCAGGGCGCGAAGCTGGCCGGGAAAGCAGCAATCCGCAACGCAACGTGCCCTTGGCGATCATCGGTGCCATCGTCATCACGGCCGTTATCTACGTTGCGCTGCATTGGTGCCCTCACCACGGTTCTTCCGTTCGGCTCCGGTCCCCTGGTACTGATCGCCATGCGCAAACGGCTGCCACATCAGGAGCGGCCATTCCGCCTGCCCGCAGGCAACGCACTTGGCCGACCTGATCAGCGGCACACCAGCAAAGAAGCTAACCACGACCTGGCCCCTGAGCGGCGGGGCGCCGGTGCTTCAGCGCAGCTGGCTATCCTTGCTGCCGCGCCGATTGTACAAACCGGCACTCCTGGCCTCTTTGTCCTCCGCTTCCTGACATGCCACGCACAGTCGCACCCCCGGTACGGCCTTGCGCCGTGCTTCGGGAATTTTCGCATCGCATGCCTCGCAGCTGATCAGTCCGGGACCCTGCTGCAATTTCTGCCGCGCGCGTTGCACGGCATCGTTGACCGTAGCGTCGATCTGATCCTGCACCGCGCCGTCACCCGCCCAACCGGTAGCCATGGAAACCTCCGTCTTGCCCGTTTGCGTGCCTTGTATTTTGGTAACTGAACGTCGACTCGCCGTGAACTTCAGGCCGTTGCGTTGCGCCTTGGCAGTTTCCAGTCCGGTCGGATGAAGTGGCAGGTGTAACCGGTCGGGTAGTGCTGCAGATAATCCTGATGCTCCGGTTCCGCCTCCCAGAAGTCACCGGCCGGCGCCACTTCTGTCACCACCGTGCCGGGCCACAGGCCGGAAGCGTTCACATCGGCAATCGTGTCCAACGCCATCGCCTTTTGCTCGGGTGAGGTGTAGTAGATCGCCGAGCGGTAGGACATGCCCCGGTCGTTGCCCTGTTGGTTCAGCGTGGACGGGTCGTGAATCTGAAAAAAGAATTCCAGCAAGGTCCGATAACTCAGAACGGCCGGATCGAAAACGATCTCGATTCCTTCGGCATGGGTACCATGATTACGATAAGTCGCGTTCGGGACATCGCCACCGGTGTAACCCACACGCGTGGACACTACGCCGGGATAACCGCGAATCAAATCCTGCATACCCCAGAAGCAGCCGCCTGCCAGTACCGCACGTTCATGGGTGGTGGTCATGATTTTCTCCTGATGGACCCCTGAAGTGGTGGCTCGAGAGCTGCGACTCAAGTCGCCGGCGATCGTCCCTGCAGGGGTCTTCCGTCGCGCGGCGAGCCGTGCGTCGGGGGAATGATGAGCCACAATGGGCTGGCTCGTACTTGCGAGAACATGCACCGGCCGCGCGTCACGGGGGCGTTCCGGAGCGCGACCCGCTCCCCGCCCCAATGATGCCAAGGAATTCTCATGAGCCTGTTTTCTCCTCCTGTGCGTGTTGGCGTGATTGGCTACGGTTATGCCGGCAGGACATTCCACGTGCCGTTGCTGCAGGCCACAGCGGGCATCGAGCTGGTTGCCGTGGGATCCAGCCAGGCGGAGAACGTACGCCAGGCGCTGCCACAGGTCGATGTGATCGCCGATCCGTGCGTGCTGTTCGCGCGCGACGACATCGATCTTGTCGTCATCGCCACCCCCAACGACACCCACGCGCCGTTGGCGGCCGACGCACTGCGCGCCGGCAAGCATGTCGTCATCGACAAGCCATTTGCACTCAACCTTGCCGAGGCACGTGCGCTGATGGCACTGGCCGACTCCTCGGGCCGATTGCTTTCAGTGTTCCAGAACCGGCGCTGGGACAGCGACTTTCTCGCCGTCAGCAAGGCGATTGCCGATGGCGAGATCGGCGAGGTAGCGCATTTCGAGTCCCATTTCGATCGCTTCCGGCCTGAGGTCCGCGCTCGCTGGCGCGAGCAGGCCGGACCCGGCGCCGGCATCTGGTACGACCTGGGCCCGCACCTGATCGATCAGGCCTTAGAACTGTTTGGACTGCCGATTGGTGTAAGCGGCCGGCTGGCGATCCAGCGCCAGGACGGCGAATCACCGGATTGGGCCCACGTGCTGCTGGACTACGGCAAGCCGCAGGTGATCCTGCACGCGAGCATGTTGGTGGCGGCGGGAAGTCGCCGGTTCGTCGTGCATGGCGATCGCGGCAGCCTGATCAAGGCGCGGGTAGATCAGCAAGAAACGCAACTGCTTGCAGGGATGACGCCGGGCGCGCCGGGATGGGGAAACGACAGCGATCCGCTGGTCATAGACAACGGTGCGGGCGTCACCCGCCAGCTGCCCGCGCCTGCGGGTGACTACCGCCAGTTTTACACTGGCGTGCGGGATGCGATTCGAAATTCCGGCGCGAACCCGGTACCGCCGATCCAGGCGCTGGCGATCATGGCGGTGATCGAGGCCGCCATCGCGTCGCACCGGCACGGCGGCGGCGTGGTTCGGTTGCCGCTAAGCGACCGCGAGGTAGAAAGGTGGGCGCAGTCACGCCCCGCGGACTGATTCGGACCACCGCGCTTCGGGCTGAAAAACGCCTGCCATGTAATGACATAGCACCGCCACCTTCACGTAAAGTAGCGCCGCAAAGGAGACCTCATGGGCAACGCGGCACATAAAAACCACGATCACAGCCAGCACCACGATCACGGCCACAGCCATGCGGTGGCGGCCGATGCCGACAGCAAATACCTGTCCATCGCGCTGCTGCTATTGCTGGGTTTCATGGCGGTGGAAGTGGTGGTCGGCATGGCGGCGAAGTCGCTGGCGCTGATTTCCGACGCAGGCCACATGCTGACCGACGCCGCGTCGATCGGACTGGCGCTGGTGGCAATGCGGCTGGCTCGCCGACCGCCGGGCGGCAGTTACACGTTCGGACTGAAACGGGCGGAAATCCTCAGCGCCCAGGCCAACGGCATCACCCTGCTGCTGCTGTCGATCTGGTTCATCGTCGAGGCAATCCGTCGCCTGGTCCATCCGCCCGTGGTCGACGGCCCGCTGGTGACCGTGGTTGCCGTGATCGGCATCGGCGTCAACCTGCTGGCGGTGTGGGTGATGAGCAAGGCCAACCGGCAAAGCCTCAACGTGGAAGGCAGTTTCCAGCACATCCTCACCGACCTGTATGCGTTCGCGGCCACTGCTGTCGCTGGCGCCATCATCTGGTGGACCGGCTGGAATCGCGTCGACTCGCTCGCGGCGCTGTTGGTGGCTGGTTTGATGCTGAAAGCAGGCGTGGGTCTGGTACGGGAATCGGGCCGGATCTTTCTGCAGGCGGCGCCCCGTGGCCTTGACCCGGACGTGATCGCCGAAGCTATCCGCCACGTCCCGTACGTGATTCGCCTCGACGATCTGCACGTATGGGAAGTCACCTCCGGCATGCCCGCGCTGTCCGGACATATCCACGTCGAAAGAAGCGTGGACTGCCATCAGGTCCGGCGCGAGGTCGAAGCGATGCTGCACGAGCGCTTCCATATCGAACACACCACGATGCAGACCGACCACGCCGAAGGTGACACGCCTGTGAGGCACGGGTGCGCGTTCGAGAATCGCCACCGCCACTCACACTGAGGCGACGCGACATCGCCAATGCCACATGCCGACCGACTTGACGGGTTGGCCATCCATACCGGAGCAATCGGCATGATCGCCATCCACCTCTGGGCCAACGCCCTGCTCGATGCCGTGTGCTCGCTGCGGTGTTCGCCGAACGTCCGCCGCGTCGGTCGATGGTTTTTCCTCTCCCTCGACCAGGGCATGCGCTCGAATTTCTGACCGCCCATGGCGGCCTTGAACTGGGCCTGGCCCGATGTTTGCCTGGATGGCGATATGTTCAGCGCTGACCGGCAAACCTTCCGAACGGGTTGATCGATGTGGCGTGCCACCACTGTTTTTCCGGCCCAAGGATCTCGATCTCGAAATGCAGATGCGGCGCCTCGGCACTCGCGTTGCCGGTACTGCCGACCAGACCGATCCGATCGCCACGGTGCAGCATCTGGCCCTCGGCCAGACCCGGGGCATAGCTGTCCAGGTGCGCGTAGTAGTAGATAACCTGGTCCTGCGGATCAAACTGGTAGACCGTCAGCCCGCCGCGCACGCTGGTAAACAGCTTGACCACATGCCCGTCGTTGGCGGCTACTACCGGAGTGCCGCGCGGGGCCAGGATGTCGATCGCATCATGCACGCGGCCCTGGCTGCGCGCGTCGGTGAAGGTGTCGACCAGATCCGCCGCCTGCACCCCTACCACCGGAATCATCAGATCTTCCACTGCCGACGGTGGCAGTGCAGACAGCTGGTCGGTCGGTCGGGCTGTGCTGGACGCGGACGCGGAACCTGCGGCAGCGCTGCCGGACGGAGAACGCACCGCCGTCTTCGCCGCATGCTGCGCCGCCTTCGACACAGCGAACGTGCCTGGCGCTGGCGTGGCTGACGCTGCCGGCCATCGACCATGACTGGAAATCGCCAGCATCGCTGCTGCGATACACACCGCCGCCACCATCAGCATCGGCCATGCCCTCATGTCATGGTTTCAAGGTAGCGGTCATCCCGGGCTTAACCGCCTGGGAAACAGAAAGCGCACTCCAGTTGGTCAGGCGAATGCACCCGTGCGATTGCGTTTTGCCGATCCTGGATGGCTCCGGCGTGCCATGGATACCGTAGTGCGGTTTGGACAAATCCACCCAGACGACGCCTATCGGATTATTCGGACCTGCCGGCAGGATCGCCTTCGTGTCCGCGGCATCGGCATCCCAGAACAGTTTCGGGTTGTAATGGAACGTCGGGTGTTTGCCGACGCCCTTGATCTTCCAGTCGCCCAGTGGCAACGGGTCATGGCTACTTCCCGTGGACGCGGGGTATTGCGCCACCACCTTGCCGTCCTCACCGAGCAAGACCACGGTGGAACTGGACTGGTAGACCACCACTTTGGCGATAGCCGGCATCGGCTGCGGCGGTTGAACACTCGGCACAATCAGCGTTTCGCCGGCGTGACCGAAGTCCTTGCCAGGGTTGAGTCGCTCCAGCAAGGCCGGGCTGGCGTGGTAGTTCTCGCCCAGCGCCTCGACCGCCGTTTCGTAACCCAACGCGTCGAGCTTCGAACGCGCCTGCATGCCGGCGGGCAGCTTGATGAACGGCCCGGCCACATCGTCGGCAGCAAGCGTGACACTGACCAGCGCGGGTGCGGTATCGGCGTCCAGCGCCTGCCAGGTTGCCGCGTCCATGTTGCCGCTGACGCTCAGGCCGCGACTGGCCTGAAACCCGGCGATCGCCTGTTTCAGGTTGGAGCCGTAGGCCGCATCGATTTCTCCAGGTGAGAAACGTGCCCGGTCGAGCAGAATCTGTGCGCGCAGCACCGCCGCGTCCTTGTGACCCGCGGAAACCGCATCGACCAGACCCGCGTCGTTGACGGTGGCCAAATCAAGCGCTTCTTTCGGCTTGCCAGGGTCATCGGCAGCCTGCAGCGTGTTCGCGACGAGGGCGCAGGCGAGCAGGCAGCCGGTGCTCGCTGTCAATTTCATGTGGTGTCGCTCCCTTGGAAGACCTGAGCATGCCCGCGTATTCGTGAAGAATCCGCTGAAACCGGTGCAGCCTTCGCCCCCGGTCGTTTACGTGCTGCTGCCCGCCGTGTTCCGCCCACCTTCACGCTGCGCCGAGGCTACGCCCTTTCCAAAAATAGCCCACCGTCAACAACACGAACCATGCAGGACTCGCGAACAGGGCTTGCCGGGTATCGGCCTGCAGCGTCAGCAGACCGATGACGAACGCAAAGAAAGCTAGGCAGACCCAGCACATGAACACGCCACCGGGCATCTTGTAGTTCGATGCCTCATGCAACTGCGGACGCTTGCGCCGATAGGCAATGTAGGCAAACAGGATCAGCGACCAGACGAACATGAAGAGCACCGCCGCCAAGGTGGTAACGAGGGTGAATGCCGTCATCAGGTTGGGAATCAGGTAAACCAGCATCGCACCGAGCAGCAAACACAAGCAGGAGAACAGCAAGCCGCGTGACGGTACCGCCGCCTTCGACAATTGGGTGAACGCGCGGGGTGCATGGTTCTCCTCGGCCAGGCCGTAAAGCATGCGGCTGGTGGAGAAGATGCCGCTGTTGGCGGATGACGTCGCCGAAGTCAGGACCACGAAGTTGATCAGGCTGGCGGCCGCGGGAATGCCGGCCAGCACGAACAACTCCACGAACGGGCTCTTGCCCGGCTGCACCAGATGCCATGGCGTGACCGACATGATCACAATCAGGGACAACACGTAAAAGATGATGATGCGGATCGGGATCGAGTTGATCGCCTTGGGCAGGTTGCGCTGCGGATCGGCGGTTTCCGCCGCGGTGGTGCCGACCAGCTCGATACCGACAAAGGCAAACACCGCGATCTGGAAGCCGGCGAAGAAGCCGCCGAGGCCCTTGGGAAAAAACCCACCGTCATTCCACAGGTTCGACAGCGAAGCCTGATTCCCCGCCGGCGAATGGAAGCCCCACGCCACCAACCCGAAGCCGGTCACGATCAGCGCGCAGATGGCGATGATCTTGATCAGCGCAAACCAGAATTCCATTTCGCCGAACATCCGCACCGTCGCGAGGTTCAGGCTCAGCAACAGCAACACGCACAGCACCGCGGGAATCCACGGCGCCAGCCCGGGAAACCAGAATTGCGCGTAGGCGGCGATCGCGATCACATCGGCGATGGCGGTGATGATCCAGCAGAACCAGTACGTCCAGCCGCAGAAAAATCCGGCCCAGGGTCCGAGCAGATCGGTGGAGAAGTCGATGAAGGATTTGTACTCCAGGTTCGACAACAGCAACTCGCCCATCGCCCGCATCACGAAGTACAGCATCACGCCGATGATCAGGTAGACCAGAACGATCGACGGCCCCGCCAAGCTGATGGTCTTGCCCGAGCCCATGAACAACCCGGTACCGATGGCCCCGCCGATGGCAATTAACTGAAGGTGCCGGTTGGAAAGGCTGCGCCTGAGGTGATCGGGGTGCTCGGAAGGTACGGTCATGCATGCGCCCCTGCTGGATGGATACGTCAACATAGAAGAAACATCGCAGCCGCGCCATGGTCGCGTGCGCACCCGCTCATCGTGCATCGCCGCAGAGCCTTCGAAAACACAATTCGCAAACGCCCCCGGCGGCAACATCGGCAAACCTTCCCCCGAGAGGATGTCCCATGAAGCTCTACTACTCGCCCGGTGCCTGCTCGATGTCCGATCACATCACCCTGGAGTGGATCGGCCAGCCCTACACCACCGAGCGCATGACCAAGGAAAGCCTGAAGTCACCGGAATACCTGAAGCTCAATCCAGCTGGTGCCGTGCCGGTGCTGGACATCGAAGGCTGGCCGCTGACCCAGAATGCCGCCATCCTGAATTATCTGGCGGACACGTTTCCCCAGGCAGCCCTGGGCGGAGACGGCAGCCCGAAGGGACGCGCCGAAGTCAATCGCTGGCTGGCCTTTTTCAATGCCGATGTCCACCCCGCATTTCAGCCGCTCCTGGGCTCCACCAGCTATCTGGATGATGCTGCGGCGGAGGAAACCAAAAAAAAGGCGCGCAGCAAACTGCGTGATCTGTTCGGACGTGCTGACCAGCAACTGCAGGATAAGGAATGGCTGACTGGGACCCGTTCGATCGCGGATCCCTACCTTTTCGTGACCCTTCGTTGGGCGAAAGCCAGGAACGTGGACCTGGCTGGCTACGAGAACCTGAGCCGGTTTTTCGAACGCATGCTGGTTGATCCCGCCGTCGCCAAGGTGCTGGTCGACGAAGGTCTCGAGCAACCTTGAGCTGACGCGCAGCCACAAGAGCTGTCCAGGCGCTTATGGGAGACGATAGGCAAGCCCCGGAACGGGCGATGTCGAAAACGCCAGCGCCCATTCGTCGTTCAGGAGTCAATGACATACCTGGACGGCAAGCCATGCCCATCGAGTTTTACGGCCACCCCTTCTCGTCTTATTGCCAGAAGACGCTGATTGCGCTGTATGAAAACGACACGCCCTTTGAATGGCGCCTGATCTCACCTGAAAATGCCGAGATCAGTGCGCAATTCGCCGAGCTATGGCCGATCAAGCGCTTTCCCATCCTTGTCAACAAGGGTCGCACGGTGATGGAGGCCAGCGTGATTATCGAATACCTCGACACCAACTATCCCGGGACGGCCCGGCTGATTCCCGCTGAAACGCAGTCGGCGCTGGACGTGCGGTTGATGGACCGCATCTTTGACAATTATGTCTCCACCCCGCTGCAGAAAATCGTGTTGAACGAGCTGTGCGATGAGCCAGACCGCGATCCACATGGCGTTACCGAAGCCCGCCGCATGCTCGACGCCGCGTATGCATGGCTGGAGCACGCTGTGACCGGACGCCAGTGGGCGGTGGGCGATGACTTCAGTCTGGCCGATTGCGCGGCCGCTCCCGCCCTGTTTTATGCCGACTGGGCCCACGCGATTCCCGCGGCGCACGTTCACCTCAAGGCCTACCGGACGCGTTTGCTGGCACGACCGTCATTTGCCCGCGCCGTCGACGAGGCCCGACCCTACCGATCGTACTTCCCGCTCGGCGCCCCCGACCGCGACTGATGCACTCACCCGACAGGAGCCTAGCCATGACCGAAGCCACAGCCCTTGCTCCAGCCACCGAGCTGGCCCGCCGCAACCGGATGCGCATCCCGCACGAAAGTCCCGAATACCGCGCTGCGCGATTGGCCCTGCTGGTGGAGGAAATCGAATTGCGCCGACATATTGAGCGCGTGGCGGAGCAACGCCGAGCATTGCCGCCGGGCGGTGAGGTCAGTGGCGATTACCAATTCGAGGGAAAGAATGGCGAACTCG
>JALYXN010000319.1 GCA_030947085.1 Pseudomonadota bacterium
GGTCGATACGGCGACGATCGCGATGAGCACATGGGGGTGTTCTATCGCCCCGATCGGCTGCGCATGTTGCAGTCGGGCAACTTCTGGTTGTCGGAAACGCCGGACAAACCCGGCAGTATCAGCTGGGGTCATCCGCTTCCCCGCATGGTGACCTGGGCTCTGTTCGAACAGATTGCCAGCGGGCGCCGTTTCTACTACTACAACACCCACTTTCCCTATCGCGACCAGGACGAATCGGCGCGGACGAAGGCGGCGCAGGAGATCCTCGCTCGCCTGCAGGCACTGCCGGGAAATATTCCGATCGTGCTGACTGGCGATTTCAACAGCACGCCTGACCGACCTGATCACGCTCTGCTCGGTAGCATGCTGCAGGACGCATGGCTGAATGCCGGGACCCGCAGCGGACCGGCCGCCACCTTCCACAATTTCACGGGTCACCCACATCGTCGTATCGACTGGATTTTCTATCGCGGCTTCCACTCCCGCGATGTGCAGACGGTGACGACCAGCAAAGACGGACGTTACCCGTCGGACCACTTTCCGGTGGTTGCGGATCTGGACTGGAACGCCGCCACGCCCTGATCCGTCAGGGCACAGAACGTCGCGTAGAACGGGCCGGGGAGCAACTCGCCGGCCCGTTCCAGCTTTCGCTGACGACGCATATGCCACCCAGCGCGCGCTTCAGATCCATTCCTTTTTTACCTGATGGTACTGACCGGCGGCTGGTCATCAAGCACCTGCAGTTCCACGCCGCTGGTGTGCGGAAGAATCGGCTGATCGGTGGCCAGCAGCACCGTACCCGGTGTCAGCTCCGGCAGGATCGCGGCCAGAAAACCCTCGGGAACGGCGACCCGGCTGGCCAGTTCGGCGCCCACCGGCTGGCCGGCTTCATCCGCGTGGCCAGGAATGCCGATGCTGATCCAGTTCGGCATGTGGATGCCTGACGTCCCCGGCATGGCGTCGCTCATCTGGCCTTGCGCCACGATGTAGGCATGGGTGCCCGGCAACGGATCGCGCACGGCGATGCTGGCCCGCCCGATCTCGATCCCGTTGCGATACACGATCACCTTGCCATCAGGCACGCTGAGCACCAGCGACACCGGGCCTGTGGGTGACTTTTCCGGTTCCCAGCGATAGGCCTCACCGCTGCGCAACGGCGTGATCGCGTTTTCCAGGCCGGTCCGCACATCGATCGGCGTCATCGCTCGCGGATGGACCACCTCCGCCGGTTGCGCGCCCTCCCCGGAAACCACCACCGTCATGTCCAGATTGGTGGCATCGAACAGCCGGCGCGCGAATTCGGTGGGCAGATGCACGCAACCGTGGGACTCGGGGTATCCAGGCAAACCGCCGGCATGCAGGGCAATGCCGTCCCAGGTCAGACGTTGCTGATAGGGCATCGGTGCGCTGTTGTACAGGTGGGAGTGGTGGTCGCGTTCTTTCTGCAAAATGGTGAACACCCCCGTGGGGGTTTCGTGACCGGTTTTGCCGGAGCTGACCGTGCTGACGCCGATCAGGATGCCGTTGCGGTAGGCGTAGGCGCGCTGTTCAGTGAGACTGACCACCACCGCCATCGGGCCGCGGCCCTTGAAGCGGTCATTGCCGCCCCAGATCCATTCGCCGGGCTTGAGCTGCATCGAAGGGGTATCCACCGGGCTCGACTGTTTCGCGCCCCAACTGGATACCGCAGCTTGCAGCGGCACATCAACCAGAGCCAGCGCCAGACACACCATCATCAGCCAGCGCATGCATCACCTTTTCGTGCAGGGATCAGGCCTTGTCACCGGGGTGGATATCGGCGGCGGCCAGTTGCAGCCGCGCGGCTTTGCACTTGAGCAGCGCCGAGTGCGCCAGCCATGCCTGATCGGGGTAGTAAGAGAATACAAACTGACCATTCTTCATGACATCGATGATCGGTTTGGCCACCGCTTCTCGCAGCGCTGGGCAACCCCAGCTGCGACCAAGTCGGCCCATGCCCCGATTGATCGGCGGATTCACGTAGTTGGCGCCGTGCATCACGATCGCGCGCGCCATCGCCGCATCGTTGACACCGGGCTCAAGCCCGTCCATCCGCAGCGAGAGTCCGTTGTGACCGATATACGTATTGCGCGTGACAAACAGCCCCAGGCTGGACGCATGGCTGCCATCGGCATTGGAGAAATGGGTAGGTTTGTCACCGCCCGAACCCTGACCGTGAGCCACCACCTCGCGATACAGCAGCGTGTGACTGGCCAGATCGAATACCCACAA
>JALYXN010000218.1 GCA_030947085.1 Pseudomonadota bacterium
TCAGGATTAGCTACGCATGACGACAGTCAACCAATTGGTGCGCAAATCCCGCAGCCCCAAGACCTACAAAAGTGGGTCGCCGGCACTGCAGGCCAGCCCGCAGCGCCGCGGCGTTTGCACGCGCGTATACACGACCACCCCGAAAAAGCCGAACTCGGCATTGCGCAAGGTTGCCAAGGTGCGCCTGACCAATGGTTTCGAGATCATCAGCTACATCGGTGGTGAAGGTCACAATCTGCAGGAGCACTCGGTGGTGCTGATCCGCGGCGGTCGCGTCAAGGATCTGCCCGGTGTGCGTTACCACACAGTGCGCGGCAGTCTCGATTGCGCTGGTGTCACCAAGCGTCGTCAATCGCGCTCGAAGTACGGCGCCAAGCGCCCGAAGAAGTAAGTTCTTATTGAAGTGTGCGGCCAGGATGGCCGCTTTTCAGGCGGACATGGATGTTCGCAAAAAATAACGGACAACAAACATGTCGCGTAAAGGTTCACATCCCGCCCGTCTGATCCTTCCGGATCCCAAGCACGGCAGCCAGCTCATTGCCCGTTTCATCAACATGGTGATGAAGAGCGGCAAGAAGTCAGTGGCTGAAAGCATCGTCTACGGTGCCTTGCAGCACATTGGCGAAAAGAATGCGGAGCCGGTGGCTCTGGTCGAGAAGGCGCTCAACAACATCGCTCCGGCGGTCGAGGTGAAGTCGCGCCGGGTCGGCGGTGCCACGTATCAGGTGCCGATTGAAGTTCGTCCGGGTCGCCGCATGGCGCTGGCGATGCGTTGGGTGATCGACGCAGCGCGCAAACGTGGCGAGACCTCGATGCCGCGCAAGTTGGCTGCCGAGCTGCTCGAGGCTTCCGAAAGCCGCGGCGGTGCCGCCAAGAAGCGCGAAGAAACCCATCGTATGGCGGAAGCCAACAAGGCGTTTTCGCACTACCGCTGGTAAGTGCGTTGCTGTTTGGAGGGCGGCTCAGGTTGAGCCGGCCTTCGATAGCATGAAATTCACGAGGTCTATACCGTGGCACGCACCACTCCCATCGAGCATTATCGTAATTTCGGCATCATGGCCCACATCGATGCCGGCAAGACAACCACCACCGAGCGCATCCTGTTTTACACCGGCGTCAGTCACAAGATTGGCGAAGTGCATGACGGTGCGGCAACGATGGATTGGATGGAGCAGGAGCAGGAGCGCGGTATCACCATTACGTCGGCGGCAACGACGGCGTTCTGGAAGGGTATGGATGGTTCATTGGAGCAGCATCGCTTCAATATCATCGACACCCCCGGACATGTGGATTTCACCATTGAGGTCGAGCGTTCATTGCGTGTGTTGGACGGCGCCGTGTTCGTGCTGTGCGCGGTCGGCGGTGTGCAGCCGCAGTCCGAGACCGTGTGGCGGCAGGCAAATAAGTACAAAGTGCCGCGGCTGGCCTTCGTCAACAAGATGGACCGCACCGGCGCGAACTTCGACAAGGTGGTCGAGCAGCTGAGGGCTCGTCTTGGCGCGCGTGCTGTTCCGATGCAGGTGCCCATCGGTGTGGAAGACAGCTTCGAAGGCGTGGTTGATCTGCTCAAGATGAAGGCGGTGGTGTGGGACATGGAGTCCCTGGGCATGAAGTTCGAGTATCGGGAGATTCCCGATGATTTGAAGGACGTGGTCGAGTCGGCTCGCAATTACATGGTCGAGTCCGCAGCCGAGACCAGCGAAGAGCTGATGAACAAGTATCTCGAGGAGGGCGCGCTGTCCGAGGACGAGATTGTTGCCGGGATCCGTGCCGGCACGCTGGCCACGGAACTGGTTCCCGTCTACTGCGGCACGGCGTTCAAGAACAAGGGCGTTCAGGCCATGCTGGATGGCGTGATACAGCTCTTGCCTTCACCGGCTGATCGTCCGCCAGTAGCTGGAATCGACGAAAGCGAAAAAGAGACCACGCGCAAGGCGGCGGATGATCAGCCGTTTTCAGCGTTGGCGTTCAAGATCATGACGGATCCTTTCGTCGGGTCATTGACCTTTTTTCGAGTCTATTCGGGCATGTTGAATTCCGGTGACTCGGTCTACAACCCGATCAAGAGCAAGAAAGAACGGATTGGCCGGTTGCTGCAGATGCACTCCAATGAGCGACAGGAATTGAAGGAAGTCCGGGCTGGCGACATTGCTGCCGCGGTCGGCCTCAAGGATGTGACTACGGGGGACACGTTGTGTGCCCAGGATCACATCATCACCCTGGAACGCATGGTTTTCCCGGAGCCTGTCATTTCGATGGCGGTTGAGCCGAAGACCAAGGTTGATCAGGAGAAGATGGGCGTCGCACTGGGACGTCTTGCGTCCGAAGATCCGTCATTCCGGGTCCGCACCGACGAGGAGTCGGGGCAGACCATCATCTCCGGGATGGGCGAATTGCACCTGGATATCCTGGTCGATCGCATGCGGCGGGAATTCAACGTCGAAGCGAACGTCGGCAAGCCGCAGGTGGCCTACCGCGAGACGATCCGCAAGTCGGTGACCCAGGATTACAAGCACGCCAAACAGTCGGGTGGCAAAGGGCAGTACGGTCATGTCGTCATCGAAATGATGCCGGCCGCTGAGCGAGGCAAGGGATTCGAATTCGAGAATGCCATCACCGGTGGTGCGATACCGAAGGAATTCATTCCGGCCATCGAGAAGGGTTTGCGCGAGACCCTTACCGGTGGCCCGCTGGCGGGCTACCCGGTGGTGGATGTGAAGGTTCGTCTGATCGACGGCTCCTATCACGATGTCGATTCGTCCGAGATGGCGTTCAAGCTGGCGGCGTCGATGGCGTTCAAGGAAGGCTTCCGCAAGGCCGATCCGGTGTTGCTGGAGCCGATCATGAAGATTGAAGTGGTCACGCCCGAAGACTACATGGGTGATGTCATGGGGGACTTGAGCCGCCGTCGAGGCGTGCTGCGAGGCTCGGATGACACGCCATCGGGCAAGGTAATCGATGCAACGGTGCCACTGGGTGAAATGTTCGGTTACGCCACCAGTCTGCGGTCGCAGACCCAGGGGCGCGCCACGTTCACGATGGAATTCGACCATTACGCCGAAGCGCCGAACAATATCGCCGAGCAGGTCATGAAGAAGGCCTGACAAGGTCGATCTTTTCCGAATAACACAGTTCTTTTGAGGTTAGAGTCATGGCAAAGGGTAAATTCGAACGCACCAAGCCGCACGTCAACGTCGGCACGATTGGTCACGTGGATCACGGCAAGACGACGCTGACGGCCGCACTGACGAAGGTCGGGGCGGAACGGTTTGGTGGC
>JALYXN010000345.1 GCA_030947085.1 Pseudomonadota bacterium
CCAGGATGGAGCCAACCCGGAACTGACCAGGAGCGATCAGACCGTAGTCCTCCGGGTCCAGCACCCCGTTGCCGTTGAGATCGATATTGCCGCCCCAGGCGTTGCCGCCCCAGTTGGGATCCGACGGATCGGGGTTGCGGGTCCAGCCACCGTCATTGCCGGCAACGTCGGTGCGGTCCTTGCGCTTGGCATATACCAGGCCCAACAACACGCCCATGGTGTCCTTGGCGAAGGTATTGCTGTAGGTCGCGGACAACTTGCGTCCGTTGAGATCGGACATCTGGTTGTGATCGCCTTCCACCCGGACGATGCCGTGCTGTCCCTTCTTGTCGAAGGGGCTGGCCGAACGCAAATTGATCAAGCCACCGATGGCTCCCTCGGTCAACGATGCCTGGGCGCCTTTGATCACGTCGGCGCCGCTGATCACGTCAGAAGGCAGGACGTCAAAGGCAAAGTCGCGACCGGTGCCGTCGGTGGCCAGGATGCGACCGTTGAAGGTGGTCAGCGTGTACTCCGGCCCCAAGCCACGCACGCTGACCTTCTGGCCTTCGCCCCCGGCGGTACGGGAGATGGACACGCCCGTAATGTGGCTGAGCGAGTCAGCTACGTTGTTGTCGGGAAACTTGCCCAGCTCGAGCGCGCTGATCGAATCCTGCACGACGCTCGCGTCACGCTTCAGTTCGGTCGAACGCGCCAGACTGCCGCGGACACCGGTGACCGTGATCGCTTGAAGCTCGGTCGCGTTATCTTGCGTCAGCGTCGACTCGTCCGCAGGCGCCGTTTGCGTCGTAGCGGCATCGTTCGAGGTGGTTTGTGACAAGGCTGCAACAGGCGTCAGCAAAGCTAGCGCGACGGCACAGAACAGGGTCTTTCGATATAGATGGGCGGCATTCACTGGTTCTCTCCCCAGACAAAGTGATGTATTACATATTTAAACAACGAAACCGACCCTATATCATGTTTCGTTATACATCAATAGCGAAACACAACGAAATGCCTGATAATGAACAAGCTTCGCAGGAAACACCATGAACCCCACTCGCGATACCAGCCATCGACGCCTTCAGATCAGCGAATTGGTGCGCCAACATGGCAGCGTCCAGGTCACCTCGCTGGCCCGCCAATTCGGAGTCAGCGCGCAGACGGTGCGAAAGGATCTGCGCTACCTGGCGGAGCGTGGCGTCATGGCCCGCGCCTATGGCGGCGCCATCGACCGCGGCGCGATGAACGGCGCGATGACCGAACCCCACTATGAAGCGAAGCGCACGTCCCACCTGGACGAGAAGCGCCGGATCGGCATACGCGCCGCCGCACTCATCAAGCCGGGTGACACGGTGGTGCTGGATTCGGGCACCACGGCGATCCAGTTGGCGGAAGCCTTGCCGGATATCGATGTCACCGTGGTCACCAACGACTTCGGTGTACTCACGGCACTTGCCCCCAAGAACAACATCACCATCGTGATGCTCGGCGGCGAGCTTCGCCGCCGCAACATGGCCTTCTACGGCGGGCTCACGGTCGAGGCACTGGACGCGCTGCATGTCGACAAGCTGTTTCTCGGCGTCGACGGTTTCGACCTGGAACGGGGCATCACCACGCACTACGAGCCCGAGGCCATGCTCAACCGCAAGATGGTCGAGGCTGCGCGACTGGTTATCTCGATTGCCGACAGCTCCAAGTTCGGCAAGATCTGTCTGCATCGCATCATCCCGGTGACCGCGCTGGACATGCTGATCACGGACACGGGCGCACCGGAGGAAATCGTCCACGCCAGCCAGCAACTCGGCTTCGAGTTGCTGCTGGCATAGTCGTTCAGTTCGTCGACGTCGGCGGGGACACGGCGAACACGCGCTTGGCGTTGGCGTAGTAGATCTTGTCGATCACCGCACGCGGCAGCGCCAGTCCGGGCACGTCGACATGGATCATGTCCACCCGCTGGGTCTCGCCCGTGGCGAGGTAGCGCCAGTCACTCGTCCACACGCCATGCGCCTCTTTCCTGAAAGTGGCGGGATCGGCGTCAGGCTCAAACGTGAGATCGGTGCCGTATAGCAGCCGATCCTGGTAGCGGATGAAGAAATTACGCACCTTTGCCCGATCGCGCACGGACTGATATTGCACTTGGCTCATGCGCGCCGCCATGTCCACGCTGGCTTGCGGAAAGCGATCGAGGAATGCCGCGATGCGGTCGACGTCGTACTCCAGACTGGCCAGGTGGGCGCCGACGAAGCGCAACTTCGGGTGGGCTGCCACGAAGCGATCGCGCGCGGCCATCAACTGTTCGTACCCCGGCTGCTCGGGATGCAGATACATGTAGTACTGCGGGTGCTTCTGGAAGTACTCGCGGTCGTTGTCGGTCGTCATCTGATCCAGTGGCAGCCAGCAGTTGTACGGTTCGCCCTGATGGTCGATCAGGGGCACACCTAGAGTGCGAATTTCCTCGGCAATGGGCGCCAAACCCGGGTCATCAAGCATGATGAACTTGCCGGCGGCGTTCTTTTCCCCGAGGCCGACGTTCTTCCAGATCTTCACCGCCAGCGCGCCCCTGGCTACGTCGCGGCTCAGGCTGGCATCGACTCGCTTTGCCCAGCCGGGCTTGCCGAAGCCCTTCATTGAAAAGGTCGCGGCCCAGTGGAAATGTTTGGGATCCCTGGCGGCAAGCGCCAGCGCGGCTTTTCGCTGCAGGGGAATGCTGGGAAAATCGGGATAGTCGACGTTGATCGACAAGAGCTCGAAACCGTCGGCGCGAGCCTGCTCGAGAAACGCCGGATTCGACGTGTTGGCGTGAACATGGGCATCGAATTTTCGAATGTGAGCGAAATCCGCCACGCTGTAAGTGTCCGAACGTGTCGCGGCCGGGTGAACCGCCCCGGACAGCGCCGGCGCAGAGGCGGCGGACACCGAAAACGGGATCGCGGCGATGACAAGCCACACCACGCTGCGAATAAACTTGCTCATAAGCCCATCCGTAATATAACGAAACATATCCACACCATATCGAAACGAAACGCTTGCATCAACACCGGCAAGTGAAGCAGACTCAGGACAACGCCTTGACTGGATCTCGCCATGCCCCCGATTGGACGACGCACTGTATTGAAGCTTGCTGCGGGCAGCGTGGCCGGAAGTGTGGCCTGGGCCTTTCTTCCGAGGGCGCTGGCCGGTCCGATGCAGCCCAGTGAAGGAAACAGCGACACCATCGCTGGCGAAGTGGGCGATGTCGTCGTGGCCCAGGATGCCGTGCTCGCCATTGCGTTCGATCGCCACATGCATACCCGCCTGGTGGTTCACGGCAAACCGCTGACGGTGTATCAGCCCAGCGAGAGCCTGTTGTTGGCTGATGCCCCGGTCGAAGACTTTGTCGTCATTGCTCACACCGATCACGCGATCAAGGATGCTCACCACGGAAGCGGACATCAGTGGGTAACCACCGGACGGCACAACGACGGCCTCGAGAAGCAAGTCTCGGTGACGTTCTTCGACGGCCTTCCCGGCTTCGCCGTGTTGCAGACCCGCTACCGCAATAC
>JALYXN010000231.1 GCA_030947085.1 Pseudomonadota bacterium
CCACGCCTGGCTGGTCGACGCGCTTAACCGCACCGACAGTTTCGTCGATGCGTTCCATCAGGCCAGCAGCGAAATCGCCCGTTGGGAAAAACACGACGGGCTGACCCCGTCCGAGCCGCAGATCGATATCGGCAGCGGCATTGAGGATCAGCTGCAGCTGTGGCGCAGGGGCCTCACGCCCGGTCCTGCGGTGCCGTTCAAGCCGGCGACAGCGCCACGGCGGGAGAAAACCGCGCCACCTAATCAACGCGATGCGTCAGCCCTTGGGCCAGCGCCACGCATAAACCACGATCGATAGCGACAGCACCACTTCGATCATCCCCAGGGTGATGTAGAACTACCACGCGCCCGGCATGGTCGGTAGCTTCAGGGCGGCGTAGAAAGCGCCCAGGATGATATTCAGCCACCGGCAAAGCTTCGGCCACAGCAGCGACAACAACACCATCAACCCCGGCACCGCCAGCAGCAACGTAGTACCGATCAGCGAACCGTCCCCTTACCGGCCCACCGGACCTTTGCCATCGAGCATGCCCTGCAGTTTCCCGGGCACATCCAGGCCGAAATAGTCGCCGTAGATGTCGCAGAACATCATCGCCGCCCACAGCGCCGACAGCTTGAAGCACACATGCACCTTGATGTCGCTCAACACCGTCGCGCTCATGCCTCACTTCCCGTTTCGAAACGTTGGTCGTCGCGGGGCTGTATACCCATGACCAGCAGCCACAGGCACGTCCCCACCTCGCCCAGCGCCGCAGGCAGATTTACATAATTGAAGAAGGTGATGTGCGCATAGCCCGGCAGCAGTACTTCACCAAAGATATCGATCAGGTAGCCCACGCCGCCCAGCATTAACAGTACGCCAAGCAAGCGCGGAAGCCGGCCGCATTTGATCACCAGATAGCCAAATGGCAGCAGCCACAGACCCCAGAACACGCTCGCCACGAGAATGTCACTCGCGTACGACTTCAGCGACAGCCAGGCAAGTGCGTGCGCCATCTCGACCGACATCCCCTGGGGCTGGCTCAAGAGCAGCAGTGCATCCAGCCGATGAGACACTGCCAGCAATGAGATCGGCACACCCACTACGGCCAGCACCACCATCGCCAGCGCCGCGCCGCGATGGACCGTCCGCAACAGCCGAAACAGCAGAACCGGCAGCGCCAGGAAAACGATTTGCTCCAGCATGAAAGCGGCGATGCCCGCGCGGAACAGCGCCTCGTGAGACACGATGTGGGCAAGCAAAGCCTGCGAGTCGCCGTGCTCAGCGATTTTGCCCGGCACATAGCCCTGACTGAAGAAGCCGGCGACGACTACCACCAGATAGACCAGTCCCGCCCCATGAGCGAGCCTGCTGTCATTTGTCATGGCATATTCCCTACGCCTCGTGATGGAGGTGCGTGGCAAGTATTGGTGCAAGCAGAAGGGCTCCCCAGTGCCGGAAGTCACTGGGCCGGCGCGGGCCGGCTAACGCCGCTTGACGGGCCCAGGGAACCCGCTGAAGATAGAATGATGCAACGCACCATTTCCCAAACCGTTCCGATCAAGTTGGCCCTGCAGGGTGGCGGCGCGCATGGCGCGTTCACCTGGGGCGTACTGGATCGCTTGCTGGAGCTGCCGGAGCTCCGGATCGAGTCCATCAGCGCCACCAGCAGTGGCGCCATGAATGCAGCGGCGCTCGCCCAAGGCTGGCAGCGCGACGGCGCGGCCGGGGCAAAGGCATCGCTGGAAGCTTTCTGGCTGGCGCTGGCGCGGCAGAACGCGGTCGCTGGGTGGTGGGTGGCCGCGGCGGGTGTGCTCGATCCGGGGTTGTGGTCAAAAGTGCCGCGCGCGCCGCTGACCGCCAACCCTATGCGTGGGCTGGTCGAGGAATCATTCGATATCGAGGCGCTGCGTGCCGGACCGATCCAGCTGCACTTGGCGGCGACGAGGGTGCGAGACGGCGCGCTGACACTGTTCGACAACAAACGCTTGAGCCATGACGCCCTGCTCGCCTCGGCCTGTCTGCCGCAATGGTTCGCAGCAGTAGAGATCGACGGCGAGGCCTATTGGGACGGCGGCTTCGCCGGCAATCCGGCGCTGGAGCCGCTGCTCACCGCCGGCGGCGACGATTTGCTATGCGTACTGCTGCAACCGCTCGACGGTACCGCCGTGCCGCGCACGGCGCGTGATATCGCGGAGCTCTCGGCGCAACTTTCATTCTCGGCTGCCTTCCGGCGCGAGCTGCGCGATCTCGCGCTGACGCGGCGACGCATCGGCACGCATCTGGTGCCGAGCTCCGAGGTACGCCGGTTGCGGCGGCTGCGCATGCATGTAATCACGCCGAAGGATGCATTGACGGTGCGGGATGGGTATTCGGCTGCCGACACGCGGTTGCGGCAGTTGCAGGCGTTGCGGGAGTTGGGGCGTGAAGCGGCTGAGGAATGGTGTGCGAAGCACCGGGGTGACGTGGGGCAGCGGGAGAGTTTTGGGTTGGGCGATTGGTTGGATGGACGTCCCTGAAGGCGACTTGCGTCGCGGTGTGCGGGTCGGTGGTG
>JALYXN010000133.1 GCA_030947085.1 Pseudomonadota bacterium
GTCACGCGCCTGGCAACGATGCCGCGATCGGCGGCATCAAGGTGATCGCCGCCAATGGCTGGTTCGCTGCACGGCCTTCCGGGACCGAGGCGATCTACAAGATTTACGGCGAAAGCTTCAGCAGCGCGAAAGATTTGCAGGCTATTCTGGCCGAGGCACAGAAAATCGTCGATGAGGCGATCGCAGGCGACTGAGGTGGCGTCCCGCGTCGGCTGAGTCATAGATCCATCTTTCCAGCCAGACGGGAACATCCCATGTCAATGCACGACCTGAAGTCACGCTATGCCGCGTCCAGTCGCTGGATGCACTGGATCATCTTCGCGCTGATCCTGCTCGCCTACCTGTTCATCAATGTGTTCGACCTGTTTCCCAAAGGCAGCGCCACGCGCCTGAATGTGCTGGGCGGTCACTTTCTGGCGGGATTGGCCGTATTGCTGATGGTACTGCCGCGGCTGCTGCTGCGTCTGCGCAACGGTCGACCGCCGATATCCCCGCCGCCGCCGCGGTGGAGCGAGTGGGTTGGCAATATCACGCACGTGGCCTTGTACGCTTTCCTGCTGATCCAGCCCCTACTCGGCGTGCTGACCCTGCAGATCGGTGGCAAGGCAGTGACGGTGTTCGGCGTGACGTTGCTGCCTTCATTTGTCAGCCAACCCGATCGTGCGCTGGGACATCAGCTGGAGGATATCCATCGCACCCTGGGCACGATCTTCTACTATGTGATCGCGCTGCATATCCTCGCGGCGCTGTGGCATCACTTCGGCCGCCGCGACAACACCCTGAAGCGGATGCTCTGAAGGCTCCGGGTTCGCCGAGCGTTCCTACCTGTCTGGCTCGAACATTGCGGGAAACAGCAACATGCGCCGTCACCACCATAAAGAAGCACATCTCACCGCTCGCATGGGCTGGCTGCGCGCCGCGGTGTTGGGCGCCAATGACGGCATCGTCTCCACCGCCAGCCTGGTGCTTGGCGTGGCGGCGGCCCACGCCTCCACGCAGGCGATCCTGGTGGCCGGCAGTGCCGGGCTGGTGGCCGGGGCGATGTCGATGGCCGCCGGTGAGTATGTCTCAGTGCATTCGCAGGCCGACAGCGAGCACGCCGAGCTGGAAAAGGAGCGCCTGGAGCTGGAGACCGATGTCGATGGCGAGCACAAGGAACTGGCCGCGATCTACGTGGGGCGGGGACTGGACAGGGCGCTGGCGGCACAGGTCGCCACCCAGCTGATGGCGCACGACGCGCTGGACGCGCACGCCCGCGACGAGTTGGGCATTACGGAAATGCTGCGTGCCAAACCGCTGCAGGCCGCGGGCGCCTCGGCGCTGAGCTTTGCGATCGGTGCGGCGTTGCCGCTGGTGGTGGTGATGCTGAGTCCCGCATCGCTGCTGCCCTGGTCGGTGTTCCTCACGTCGCTGGTGTTCCTGGCCGTTCTTGGCGGCCTGGCGGCCCGCACCGGCGGCGCCAGGATCGGTACCGGTGTTATCCGCATTACCTTCTGGGGTGCGCTGGCGATGGCGATCACCACCGGGGTTGGCATGCTGTTTGGCGTGGCGGCCTGATCGACCCGTTGGCGCCGCCCGTTTTAACGGCAGCGCAACTCGGCAGCGAGCATTATCGAGCGGATGTTGAACTCCGTTCAACGGCTCGGCCAACCCATGTTCGCGCCATCGTCGTACCCCCACGCCATCCGTTTGCCTCGGCTGCCATCGTTGCTGACAGGTGACCGCGCGCGCGCTGCCGGGATCCGGTTGTCGTCGCAATACGCAAGGTCTCGAGCGCCCGTAACCGAGCATCCAGTAGCGTCTGTGATGCGGTCTGACCGGCGGCGCGTTGGTCCATGAAGTCGACCGGTCCGCTGGTGCTGACGCTTAACGGCGGGTCGTCCAGCATCAAGTTCGCGCTGTTCGAGCGGGGTGAGTCGCTGCAGCGCCGATTCGGCGGCAGCATCGACGGCATCGGCACGGCAAGCGCTCGCCTCCGGGTCGAGGATGCAGAAAACGCGGACAACGGTCCGCAGCCGCTGTCCGCGCCCGACCACGCCGCCGCCGTCGAGGTGCTGCTGGACTGGGTCGAGCAGCGCCTCGGTGGCACGCCACTGGCGGCGGCGGGGCATCGCGTGGTGCATGGCGGCCCGAACTACAGCGAGCCGCAGCAAATTACCGCCGCCATGCTCGACGACGTGCGTCGGTTGGTGCCGTTCGATCCCGAGCATCTGCCGGAAGAGATCCTGCTGATCGAGGCAATGCAACGGCGCTATCCCGCGCTACCGCAAGTGGCCTGCTTCGACACCGCCTTTCACCATGACCTGCCACGGGTGGCCCGGCTGCTGCCGATCCCGCGACACTACGAAGCCCAAGGTGTGCGTCGCTACGGATTCCACGGTCTGTCGTATCAATATCTGATCGGCGAACTTGGCCGGCTCGGCGACCCGGCGGCATCCCGCGGTCGGGTCATCCTGGCGCACCTGGGCAATGGGGCCAGCCTGGCCGCGGTGCGTGACGGCAGGTCGATCGATACCACGATGGCATTCACGCCGACCGCCGGCCTGCCGATGAGCACCCGCTCCGGCGATCTGGATCCCGGCCTGGCCGGCTACCTCGCACGCACCGAACAGATGAGCGCCGAGCAGTTCAGCACCATGGCCAACCAGGCATCCGGTTTGCTTGGGATCTCCGAAACCAGTGCCGACATGAGCGAGCTGTTGCAAAGCGAGGTCCACGACGTGCGCGCGGCCGAAGCGGTGGCGTTGTTTTGCTACCAGGTCAGCAAAGGCATCGGCGCGTTCGCCGCGGCGCTGGGCGGCCTCGACACGCTGGTATTCGCCGGCGGCATCGGCGAGCACGCCGCGCCGGTGCGCGAGCGGATCTGTGCCGGGCTGGGCTTTCTCGGCATCACCCTGGCGCCGGCCGCCAATGCCGGGCACGCGCCGCTCATTTCAACCGGCGCTGGACGCGTCGCGGTGCGGGTCATCCACACCGACGAAGAATTCATGATCGCGACGTCCGTCAGTCGCGTCCTCACGCTTGCCTGCGGAAACCCTACGCGATGAACACCAACACGACGACAACAACCTCGACGCTGACGCCGGACCTGCTGCACAAGATGAATGCCTATTGGCGCGCCGCCAACTACGTCTCCGTCGGCCAGATCTACCTCTACGACAATCCGCTGCTGCGCGAGCCGCTGACGCTGGCCCATGTGAAGCCGCTGGTGGTCAGTCACTGGGGCACCACGCCGGGGCAGAACTTCATCTACGTGCATCTGAACCGGGTCATCAAGGCCCACGACCTAGACATGTTCTATGTCGCCGGTCCCGGCCACGGTGGCCCGGCGATCGTGGGCAACGTCTACCTCGAAGGCACCTGGAGCGAAGTCTATCCCGACGTCACCGAGGACGAGGCGGGGCTGAAGAAGCTGT
>JALYXN010000134.1 GCA_030947085.1 Pseudomonadota bacterium
GCGCCGATCGAGCCGCTTCCGGTGATCAAGACCTTCGAGACATTCAAGTACGACGATCAGGATCGACGTGATCCCTTCAGTCCGAGTACGGTGGAACTGGAGCGGAACGCCACCACCAGCGGACCTCGTCCCGACGCCGATCGCGCCAAGGAACCGCTGGAGCTGTTCGCGCTGGACAGCCTCAAGATGGTGGGGACGGTGGGGACCGGCAACGGCATGGAGGTTCTGATCAAGGACCCGGGTGGGGTTATCCACCGAGTTCACTCCAGCGAATACATGGGCCAGAACTACGGGCATATCACCGCGATCAGTGAGGACCACATCGACTTGGTCGAGCTGGTATCCAACGGTAATGGTGGCTGGATGGAACGTCCGGCCAGCATCGCGCTCGGCGAGCAATAGGGAATACAGGGGCAGATGCAATGACCAACCAAATTCAATCCGTCAGGGGCCGAGTCATGCGCCATGCAAGCCGCTACATGCTGTTGGGCCTGCTTGTCGCCGGCACCACCTGGGCCAGTGCCGCGATGGCGGCCACCACCACGTTGAAGAACATCAGCTACGACGCGTTGCCTGGAGGCCGCGTCGAATTGCACATGGACTTCGGTGCGGGCCCGGTACCGCAACCGAAGATCTTCACTACCGGTACGCCACCACGGATCGCCGTCGACTTTGCCGACACCGATAACGCCGCACCACGGCATCTGGACATCGGCAAGGGCTCGACATCGGGTGTTTCGGCCGTGTCGGCAGGTGGTCGTACGCGCGTCGTCGTCGAGCTGATGCGTGAATCGAGCTATCGCTCGCGGGTCGATGGCAACAGCTTGATCCTCACGATCAACAACGGCAGCTCCGACCAGTCGGTGACCACGGCATCGACCATCGATCCGACCAAGGCGCTGCCTTCGTCCTCCAACGGGCCGGCGATTTCCAACATCGACTTCCGCCGTGGCCCGAATGGCGAAGGCCGCGTGCTGATCAATTTCAGCGGCCCTGGCGCCAATGCGCAAATGACCCATGCTGGCGACAAGGTGTTCGTCAATATCGATCACGCAAGCCTGCCCGCCAAACTGGCGCAGCGTCTGGACACACTGGATTTCGCCACCCCGGTGCAGTCGATCGTGACCCACGCCGGCACGGGTGGCGGAGCCCGCCTGGAAATTGCCGTCAAGGGCAATGTCGAGACCTCGGCCTATCAGACGGCGGATCAGTACGTGGTTGAGGTGGCGGCGAAAAAGGTTGATCCAAAAATCGACAAGCTGGCCGGTCTGAACAAAGAACCAGACTACAAGGGCAAGCGCGTCACCTTCAATTTCCAGGACATTCCGGTGCGTTCGGCGCTGCAGTTGATCGCCGATATTTCCGGTCTCAATCTGGTGGCTTCGGACAGCGTCGGCGGCAGCGTTACCCTGCGTCTGGTCAACGTACCCTGGGATCAGGCACTGGACGTGATCCTGCGCGCCAAAAGCCTCGACAAGCGTCGTAACGGCAACGTGGTCTGGATCGCGCCTCAGGCTGAGCTGGCCAAGTATGAACAGGATATTGCCGAGGCCAAGTTGAAGGCGCAGGACACCGCCGAGCTGATTACCGATTACGTGCCGATCAGCTATGGCAAGGCGGCCGATATCGCCAAGTTGTTGACCACCGGTGCCAAACAGGGTGGCGGCAGTGGCGGCGGCGGCGGCGGAAGCAGCAGCCGCGGCTTCCTTTCACCACGCGGCAGCGTTTCGTTCGATGTCCGTACCAACACATTGCTGCTCAACGACACGCCGGAAAAAATTAAGCAGCTGCGTGATCTGATCGCGGTGCTGGACAAGCCGGTCCAGCAGGTGTTGATCGAATCGCGCATCGTGGTGGCCACCGATGACTTTACCCGCGAGCTGGGCGTGAAGTGGGGTGTCAGTGGACGGGCGAATAACACCGAGTTCCAAAATGCCGCTACGGCGACCCCCGCACTGACCGCAGGTATCGGCGGCGGAAACGTGACATCGGGTAGCTTTGGCCTGAATCTGCCGGCCTCCGGTGGCAGCACGCTTGGGTTGGCTATTCTGGGCGCCAACTACGCGCTGGATCTGGAGCTTTCCGCCGCACAGACCGAAGGTCGGGGTGAGGTCATCTCGAGCCCACGGGTGATTACGGCCAACCAGCAGGAAGCGGTCATCCGTCAGGGCCAGGAAATCGGCTATGTCACCTTCCAGAACAGTGGCGCTGGTGGCGTTGGAAACGGCACGGCCACGGTGGCGTTCAAGGACGCGGTGCTGGAGCTGAAAGTGACGCCGACGATCACCGCTGACAATCGCGTCTATCTCGCCATCAACGTCAAGAAGGATGCGCTGGCCGGGTATGTGGAGGCACCGGGTAGCGGTAAAATTCCGACCATCGACACTCGCGAGATCAACACCTCGGTGCTGGTGGACAACGGTCAGACCGTGGTGCTTGGTGGCATCTATGAGGTGAACAAGAACAACACCACGTCGAAGGTCCCCGGTCTGGGTGACATCCCCGGCATTGGTGTGCTGTTCCGCAAGACCTCGCGGACGAACACCAAGGCTGAGCTGCTGATTTTCGTGACCCCACGAATCCTCAGCGATACGTTGCAATAAGCCTCAGCAGGCAGGATCGAAAAAGGCGGCTTCGGCCGCCTTTTTCTTTATGTGATGGGCGCATCGCAGCGAAAGATTAAACTTACCGGCTTCTTTATGGTCAGAGAGCACGCCTGCCGAAGCCAACCGCGTCATTGATTTATGGCAGGTTGAGCTGTCGCTTCTTCGAGAACGGAAACCCACCATGGATACCATCGACACCCCGGCCCTGAGCACGCTGCAACACTCGTTTGCCGAACTGCGCACCGATTTGCAGCGTTGCATCATCGGTCAGCCGCATCTGATCCAGTGTCTGTTGATCGCGTTGCTGGCCGACGGGCATCTGCTGGTCGAGGGTGCGCCCGGCCTGGCCAAGACCACCGCCGTAAAGGCCTTGGCGGCGCGCATCCAAGCGGACTTTCATCGGGTGCAGTTCACCCCCGACCTGCTGCCTGCCGACCTTACCGGCACGGACGTATTTCGGCCGCAATCGGGCAGTTTCGAATTCGAGCGCGGCCCGCTGTTCCACAACATCATTCTTGCCGACGAAATCAACCGCGCTCCCGCCAAGGTGCAGTCCGCCCTGCTCGAGGCCATGGGTGAGCAGCAGATCACGGTGGGCCGCAGCACCTGGCAATTGCCGGAGCTGTTCATGGTGATGGCGACCCAGAATCCGATCGAGCAGGAAGGCACGTTCACGCTGCCCGAAGCGCAACTGGACCGGTTCCTGATGCATGTGACTATTGGCTATCCGGATGCCGCAGCGGAACTGGCGATTCTCAAACTGGCCCGGGAACAGGCCAGTCGCCGATTGCATCCGGTCAGCGCACCACGGGCGTTGGTGAGTCAGGCCGATGTGTTCGCTGCCCGCGATGCGGCGATGGCCGTCCATATGTCACCCGCGCTGGAGGAATACCTCACCCAGCTGGTGCTGGCGACGCGCGACGCCGGCCGTTACGGCGCCGAGCTGAAACGCTGGATCGCGTGGGGCGGCAGTCCGCGCGCCACCATCGCGCTGGATCGCTGCGCGCGTGTGGGCGCCTGGCTGGCGGGTCGCGATTACGTGTTGCCCGAAGACATTCATGGCGTGGCCCACGAAGTCCTGCGCCATCGTGTCCTGCTCAGCTACGAAGCCGAGGCGGAGGGCGTGCGACCGGATCAGGTCATCGATCGTTTACTGGATCTTGTTCCACTGCCGTGAGCACCGCCGTGACACATCGAAAGGATGGCGACGGGCGCAGCGAGGTTTCCCTGGCCGAATTGATCGCCTTGCGTGGACGCGTCGGACGTGTGCGTGTGGCGCCGCTGCCAAGCCGCGCGATGCGCAGCGGTCAGCAGTCCAGCCGTCTGTACGGGCGCGGCATGGACTACGCAGAATCGCGTGCGTACCAGGCCGGGGACGATGTACGTCGGCTTGACTGGCGACTCACCGCGCGCAGCGGAAAGCTGCATACCAAGCTGTTTCAGGAAGATCGCGAAGGGAGCCTGCTCATTCTTCTGGACACGCATGCCAGCATGCGCTTTGGTACGCGTGAGCGCTTCAAATCGGTACAGGCGGCGCGGGCTGCCGCAGCAGCGGCATGGTATGCGGTGCGTGCCGGAGAGCGCGTTGGCGTCATGGCGTTCGGTCACGCGGAGCAGTTGCTGCGCCCGCGGAACGGTCCTCGCGGTGCGCTTTCAGTCTGTGGTGTGCTGGCCGAGTGGGATGCCTTGGCGTCATCGCAAAAAGTCGAGCCACTGGACGAAGCGCTGGCGCGCGCGTCACGGGTATTGCATGGCGCCAGCCGGGTGCTTCTGATCAGTGATGGTTTCAGTTGTGTACCGGCAGCGCGTCAGCGGTTGCTCAACCTGACCCACCATGCTGGCGTCAGCGTGCTGGTCGTGGCGGACGCGCTGGAGTTGGCGCTGGCGCCGCCAGGGCGCTATCCGCTGGAACACGATGGGGAGCGTAGCGAAATCGTGCTGCAGTCCGAGCGACAGCGCAGCGAGTTTCAACGGCTCATCGGGGCCGGTCCGGCGCGGCTGGGCGAGATGGCCGAATCCTTGGGCATGCGCTGGAACAGTATCGACACGATTGCCGATCCGCTCATCGCTGTGACGCGTCTGCTGGGCAGCGCGAGGCGCTCGCGATGAAAGGTCTGGCCATTCCGTCGTCAGTCAGTCCGCCGTTGATCAACACGCCGTCGATCAGCCCGTCCCTAGTGGCTGCGCCGCCGCAGGACGCGCCGACACTTCACGACATTCATCTGCCGACACCGCCCTCCTGGTGGCCGCCGGCGCCGGGCTGGTGGGTGCTGGCAGCGCTGGTGCTGCTGGTGCTGGTGATCGCACTGCTGCTCTGGCGGCGACAGCGCCGTGCTATTTCGCAGCGGCAACGCGTATTGCGGGAGGTCGATCGACTGGCCGAACAACATCGACACGACCATGACCCGGCCGCGCTGGCGGTCGGGCTCCATCAGTTGCTGCGCCGGGTAGCGCGTCAGCACGATCCATCAGCAGCCCGACAAACCGGAGCGGCATGGCGACAAACGCTGGCGCGAGTTTCGGTGGATGACTCCACCTTGGATCGACTGCTTGAGCTGGATCAGTTCATGTACCGGGCGCAGCCCTCGTTCGATCACGCGGCTGCGGTGAATGGCGTCAAGGTCTGGTTGCGCGTGGCCTTGAAACCGTCGGCGTGGAAAGCGCCGCTGACGGAGCAAGCCGATGCCTGATTTTGCCTGGCCCTGGATGGTGCTGCTGCTGCCCTTGCCCTGGCTGTTGCGCCGGTGGCTGCGGCCGGCCGCGCCTGGACAAGCGTTGCATCTGCCGCAGCCCGGCCTTCAATTGACCACGGTGCACGCAACCAGTGGTCGTGGTCTGACCACCTGGCTGTTGCTGCTGGCGTGGCTGTGTTTGGTGGCGGCGGCCGCGCGACCGCAATGGGTCGGTCCGCCGCAAGCACAACAACGTAGCGGCCGGGCGTTGATGTTGGCGGTGGATCTGTCCGGCAGCATGCGCACCGGCGATATGAAGCTGGCGGGTCAGGCGGTGAGCCGCTTCGGTGCCGTCGAGGCCATTGCCGGTGACTTCATCAGTCGGCGCAGCGGCGATGAGCTGGGTCTGATCCTGTTCGGCAGCCAGGCGTTTCTGGTGACGCCTTTGACCTACGACTTGTCGGCGGTACGTGCGCAACTGCAGGGCGCGGCGGTCGGACTAGCCGGCAGCGAAACGGCGATCGGCGATGCCATCGGCGTGGCGGTCAAACGATTGTCGGCGCTGCCGCAACAGGCCAGAGTGCTGGTGCTGTTGACCGACGGCGTGAACAACGCCGGCAGCATCGAGCCACGCGAAGCGGCACGGGCGGCGAAGGCGGCGGGCGTGCGCATCTACACCATCGGCATCGGTGCCACGCGGATGCGGATCCCGGGATTCTTCGGCAGTCAGCTGGTCAACCCCTCCGCCGACCTCGATGCGGGCATGCTCACCAGCATTGCCGAGCAGACCGGCGGGCGCTTTTTCCGCGCGACCGACAGCAGCGAGCTCGCCGACGCCTACCGCGCGATTGACGCGCTCGAACCGATGCCCCAGCAAGGTCCCACCTTGCGTCCACGCCACGAACTTTTCCGCTGGCCGCTACTGGCCGCGATGGCGCTGCTGTTGCTGGTGATTGTGCCGCGGCGCATGCGCCCAGCGGGCGGAGGCCTGGCATGAGCGTGTTGCTGCAACAGTTTCACTTCTTGCGTCCCTGGTGGCTGCTTGCGCTGGTGGCGTTGCCGCTGGTCGCCTGGTTCGGCACACGACGCAGCGCGGCCGAACTGGAATTGTCGCGGCTGGTGGATCCCCAGCTGCTGCCGCACTTGTTGCGCGGGCGTGCCGGTCATCGCCGTCTGCCGGTGTGGTTGTTCGCCCTGGGTTGGACACTCGCGGCACTGGCGCTGGCCGGGCCGAGCTGGAACCGGGTCAGTCAGCCGTTGTATGCCAACCGCGCGGCACAGGTGGTGGCGATCTCCTTGTCGCAACACATGCTGGCGCGCGATGTGGCGCCCAGTCGCATTGATCGCGCGCGCTACAAGGCCCGCGATCTGCTGGCCAGCAATCACAATGGCCTCAATGCCTTGATCGGCTATGCCGGCGAAGCGTTCGTGGTTGCGCCATTGACGTCCGACGTGAACAGCCTCGACGACCTGCTCAATGCGATGGCACCGGACACGATGCCGATCGATGGCGACGATGCCGCGGCGGCGATCGAACGCGGTGCCGCCCTCATTCACGATGCCAAAACCGGCGGTGGCTCGCTGGTGC
>JALYXN010000415.1 GCA_030947085.1 Pseudomonadota bacterium
GCGGCATGGTCGACGTTACCCTCAAGCAGGGTGTCGAAAAGACCTTGCTGGAGCGGGTGCCCGAGCTCACGGCGGTACGCGACGCCACGGACCACGCCGAGGGCGAGGCGCCGTATTACAGCAAACCAGAAGGCACCTCGGCGATTGCCTGAGCCGGCAATATGTCTCCATGACAACAAAGGCCCGCTTGCGCGGGCCCTTGCTTGTCCGTCGCCACGGGTAGCGAGCTATTTGTCGCCCTGGATGTGACCCTGCAACGTGTCCAGTTTGCTGGGCAGGCTGGAAAAGTAGGCAGCAACATCCTCGATATCCTGATCGGACAGGTTGGCAACCATGCCTTTCATGATGGCGTTGTTGCGCTTGTCGCGATGGTCGCCCTTGTACTCGTGCAGCACCTGCTGCAGATAGAGATCGTACTGGCCGGCGAGGCGCGGATACTGCGGATCCGTCCCGTTGCCGTCGACGCCATGGCAGGCAAAGCACGTAGTCGCTTTCTTCTTGCCATGGGCAATGTTGCCGTTGGCCATCGACTGGGTGGAAGCAAACGCCAGGAAGGCGCCGAATGCGATAACGGTGAGCACACGCTTCATGCGGAAAGTCCTTGGCAACTACTTGGCGATGCTGGATAGGTAAGCGGCAATATTCTGAATGTCCGTATCGGACAGACTCTGTGCCTGCGCTCCCATGGTCGGATGCTCGCGGTCACCACTTTGGTAACCGTGCAACGCGTTGACGATGTATTGCTCGTTTTGCCCGGCGATTTTCGGTACGGGGTACTGCGGATACGCATTGGCGTAACCGGGTACGCCGTGGCAGCCCGCGCATGTATAGATCAATTTTCGGCCAGCAGCCTTGTCACCTTCAGCGTGCGCGCTGGCGGTGGCGAAGAAGGCGGCGGCGAGCGCCAGGCCAAGCAATTGCAATCGAGTCATTAAGATCGTTCCCACGAAGACAGCGGGTAGAAGGAGATACAAGTCGGCAAGTATAGACGTTGCTTCCGGAGCTGAACAACACGCGTCCCATTGTGACCAACCCTGCGGGCGAGCGCATGTGCATTGAGGGACGGGAGCCCGGACGAGCTTCTACCCGCATGAACGATCGAGCACTATAGGGGTTGTTGCCACTGCTGCCGCCAGCTTCCACCCACTAGGCTGAATCAATCAGGCTGGTTGCGCGGTACGCTTCGCACCCCGTGCTCGTCGTGAAACGAGATCGGTTGGTGAGCTACGTATGTAGATCTGGGCATTTAGCACAAGCTCCAAAGCAGTCCGACGACGGCCGGCAACCCTGGCAATAGCAACGGCTCCGGCCTTTTTTTGTGTCCGATGAAGTCTCCCGGCGAGTAGCCTAGAAAGGTGACTGTGGGGTGAGGCCTTTACCTACTTGTGAACGCAAACGGGTCGCGGTAGTGGCGCTTTCGCTTTCGGTTCAACGGACGCCAGAACACTCTCTCATGTGGCGTCTTTCCGGCGGTGGGAGTTAGCGAAGCCATCTCGCGACGCGATCAATACCGGGCACGAATGAGCGTGGCGGAGATGGCAGACCAATGCCTGAACATTGGCGATAGCCTCGTTACGACAGTTCCCGGGAAAGCTGAAATTCGGCGCACGCCCCGCGCCGCCGAACCAGCCAGACGCCCATCGCACCCCGGCGCAGCCTGTTCGAATGTGTGAATGCGTACCATGCCACAGTCGCCTCAGCACAGGCCATGAAGCGATCAGGGTTGAGCATCCATGATGCGAAGTGCTGTTTCCCCGTGCAGATTCTTGAGCGGAAAGTAGGCATGGTGCGATAGGGGATCGACCGCTACTACATGCGCGTTCGGGCCGAGCATGCCTTCGCCGATCCTCGTTACCATGCCGTTCTGTGTTTTGAAAACGGACACTATGCCCGCTTCGCCAGCGACGTAGACCCAAGCAAGCTGGGAATCGATGGCCAATACGTCTGGATCAGCGCCAACCGCGAACGAAGCGACGACGCGGCGGCTGGCGAGGTTCAGCACCAGCAGCTTGGCGTTGTCCTCGCAGGCGATGAAGGCTAGGCGCTGCGCCGGCACGATGAGTAGGCCGTGATTGCCGCGAGCGCCGGGCAAGTCGATGTGGGCGATCACCCGGTCAGTGGCCGGATCTATCTCGACCAGCAGGCGGCGCGTCTGCACGTTGGCAAAGATGTGACCGGACACGGAGTCGTACTGCGTGTTGCCGACTTGGCCACCCAGCGCAATGGTGGCTACGCGCGCATTCGTACGCACGTCGATCACGGTATCGGTACCACCCGCTTCATCCGATACATAGAGTTTGTGGGCCTCGGGCGCATACGCCATGCCGTCTGGGTAGTCCCCGGCCGGTGCGCGCGCCACTATCTTCAGCGTGTTCTCGTCGATCACGACGAGCTGGTTGGTACCGGTCGCCGTGGCGTAGACGCGGTTGAGCGCCGGAACTGCAAGCACGCCGTGCACGTGGCTGATGCCGGCGATCCGCGCCACCACCTGCTGTGCCCGCGTGTCGAACACGATCACCGCGCTGTCGCCCAAGTGTGCGATGAACAACAGGTGCCGCGCCGGGTCGAGGCTTGCGTAGTCCATCCGCGTGGTGCCGCCACCGAGCGGCACGTCGGTTACCTTGATCAATGGCAGCGCCGGCGCGGCATCCGGTGCAGCCGCGCAGGCCGAGGTTGCGCCCAGCAGAGCCAATATGCAGCCGACACGGCGTAGCGGGATCAACAGATTCATGAGGCACTCCGCAGGCGAGATCTGAATATTAGAGAGTCGGTGTATTAGGGATGTTCGCGAGTGATCCATGGCATGGAAGCCTTAGTACACTGAGCGCCGAATGCCACTCAAAGTAGTTGTAGCGTGTACTACTTCAGCGTATTTTACGCTACATGAGTCTTTCCACGCCATGGCTGATGCTGGTCAGCAGTTTGCCCGGTCAAACAAAAACTGCCCGCATGCGGGTATGGCGCGCGCTCAAGGCCGCCGGAGCCGGCGCGCTGCGGGATGGCGTGTATGTTCTGCCGCAAACCACTAGCGCTCACACGGTGTTTTACGAACAGGCGGCCGAAGTGATGGCAGCCGAAGGCGCTGCTCAGGTTATCGCCTTCGCCAGCTGTGACGATGCGCAGCAGCAGGTTCTGGTGGCACTGTTTGATCGCAGCGGGGAGTACGGTGCGCTGTTCGGCCAACTCGATGCGCTGCAGGGCCAACTGGCCACGCTGGATGAGGTCGAAGCCCGCCGGGAGCTTGCCACGCTCCGTCGTGACATCGCCGGATGGGTGGAGATCGACTTCTTTCCGGGGCCTGCGCGACAACAGGTGGAGACTGCGCTGGCGGATGCGGAGCAAGCGCTGAATGCACGCTACTCACCGGACGAGCCGCATGCACAGCGCGGTGCCGTGCCGCGCTGCGACCCAGCGAACTACCGCGGACGCCTGTGGGCGACCCGTGAGCATCTGTGGATCGATCGGGTGGCGTCGGCATGGCTGATCCGCCGATTCATCGACAAAAAAGCAAAATTCATTTGGCTCAAGACCGTCAAGAGTTGTCCAAAGGGCGCGGTGGGTTTCGACTTCGACGGTGCCACGTTTACCCATCGTGGCGCGCGAGTCACGTTTGAGGTGTTGCTGGCCAGCTTCGGGCTGGGTCATGACCGTGGGCTCGCCCGTCTCGGCACGCTGGTGCATTACCTCGACGTGGGCGGTGTGTCGGTGCCGGAGGCGGCGGGATTCGCCGCCATCATGGCCGGTGCTCGTGTCACCCAGCCAGAGGACGGCACGCTGCTGAAAACCATGGCGCCGGTGCTCGACAGTCTGTACGCCGCTTACGCGGAAGATCCCGGTGCCACCGCCGAGTCGGTGCGGAAATAGTTGTATTCCTGAATCGGAGTATCGCCATGCACTTTCTTTGTATTGATCACGCGCGGCGTCACGGCCTGCACGACTTGGTTTTCTCGCTGATCGCGGCCTTGCTGATCGCCTCCGCCGTGCAGACCGCACGGCGGCAATCGGGCGGGAGGGCCGCATGTACGGCATGAAGATCGGCGGATCGATGGGGCTGCCCACCTCGGCCGCGTTCTGCGGAAGCGACCAGGCTGCCGTGATGGACGGCGACTTCATCATGACTGCCGGAGAAGTGCAGCCGGTGCTGCATGCGATGCGCAAGGCTGGTATCCATATTTTTGCCCTGCACAATCCCATGATGGACGGCCAAACCGCATCTTTCTTCACCCAACTCTGGGGCAGGGGACGCTGCAGGCGCTGGCCGCCGGGTGCCGCTCGGGGTGGGATGCGCAGGCCGCCGCCAAGCAACCTTGAGCGAACGGCCTTTTTGCTCTACGTGGCAGGAGTCATCGTTATGTCCGAAACCATCGCGCCCGCTTTCGTAGACCTGCATTCACCGCAGCCATTGCCATTCGATCCGCGGGAGCTGCGTACCTTCCGGCCAGGCCGGCATACGCAGGCACTTGCTACCGCGTTACCGCTGATGGTCATGGACATGTACGAGGACTCGTACCATATGGATCATGGTGCTGCGGCGCATACGTACATCAACGCAC